>JALYNC010000113.1 GCA_030773415.1 Actinomycetota bacterium | reverse complement strand
CCCACGCGGGCATGACTGATGATCAGAGGGTGCGTTGCGGCAGGGTGAAGGTGACGGTGGTGCCCCCGCCGGAGGAGTCCTCGATCCAGATGCGGCCGCCGTGGCGCTCGACGATGCGCTGGCAGGTCGCGAGGCCGATGCCGTGACCGTCGGCTGCGGTGGGGTCTACCTTGGTGAACATGGTGAAGACGCGGGCTCGCTGCTCCGGAGGGATGCCAGCGCCGTTGTCGCGCACTGCGATGGCCCAGCCTGCCTGCTCGGCGGTAGCGGTGACGCGGATGCGGCAGGGCCGGCCGGGGTCCCGGTACTTGATCGCGTTGCCGATCAGGTTCTGCAGGAGTTGCCGCAGCAGGGTCGGGTCGCCGTAGACATGGGGGAGGTCCTCGGCCAAGACCTGTGCGGCAGCCTCCTCTACCTGCACGCGTAAGTCCAGGACGCTCTGCTCGAGCACGTCGGTGAGGTCGGCGCGTTCCTGGCGGCAGGTGGCTGAGCCCGCTTGCGCGTAGGTGAGCAGAGACGTGATGAGTCCCTGCATGCGGGTGACGCCCTTGGTTGCGGTCGCGATCCAGGTTAGCCCTCGCTCGTCGAGCAGATCGCTGTAGACCTCGCCGAGGAGCTCGAGGTAGCCGGCCACGACGGTCAGCGGCGAGATGAGGTCGTGGCTGGCGACGGCGGCGAACCGCTCGAGCTCATCGTTGGAGCGTTCGAGCTCGGCGCTGCGCTCAGCGAGGGCGCTGTGTGCGTCAGCGAGGGCGGCTTCGCGGGCGCGGTCGATCGTGACGTCGGTCATGGCGACGACGGCGCCAAGCGTGGCACCGTCGGGGGCACGGAGCGCGCGCCCCGACGTGACTGCGTGGGTGGCCGGGCGGTCCGCGGGGGCGATGACGAACTCGGCGTTGTGGACCTTGCCGTCCCGCAGCGCGCGGGCAAGGGGAACGTCCTGGGGAGCCAGGCGGGTGCTCCCGTCCACCTCGAACAGGTTGTAGCGCTCAGCATGCTGGGCCGGGTCAACGTCCGCGTCGGCGTCCAGCCCGTGCCAGTCGCGGGCCGCCCGGTTGAATAGGCTGAGTCTTCCGGTGGAGTCAGCGGCGACGATGCCGATATCGATGGTGTCGAGGACGGCGTCGGTGAACTCGTGGCGCGCTTCCAGCTCGCTCAGCGTCAAGCGCATGAGCTCCCGCTGCTCGTCGGCCTCAGCGGCAAGGTTGGCGTTGAGGTGTGCCTGCCGGCGCCGCTCAAACAGCGCCACGATGACGCGGGCGGCGTCTTGCAGCAGCGCGAGCTGATGGGGCGTGAGGTCGTGTGGCTCGGTGTCGAACACACATAGCGTGCCGAGCACGGAGCCGGCCGGGGTGGTCAGCGGCACCGAGGCGTAGAAGCGCACCGCGGCCAGGGCTCCGGTGACCCAGGGGTTCTGTGCGTAGTCGGGGTGTGCGCTGGCGTCGCGGGTCCAGAACGGTGCACCGGTGAGAAAGCGGACGGCGCACATCGAGTCGCTGCGCAGGGAGTCCCCGCCCTGGAAGCCGACGGTCGTGAGCTGGCACTGGCGGTGCTCGTCGATGAGGTTGAGCGTCGCGGTCGGCACCTGGGCAACCGCGGCGGCCAGCCTGACCACGGCCTCGAGCTCGTCGTCGGCGGGTTCGTCGAGCAGTCTGTACTCGTGCAGCTCGGCAAGGCGGCGCTGCTCCACGACGTTTCCCATCGTCCTCCTCACCTTCCGCCGCTCGGACCTCCTGCGGTCCTTCCTCGGCACCGTGGCGGGCTCCTTGAGCGCCCGCATCAGACTTGTTGGTGAGCCGTGCGCTCCAAGCGGGAGGCCGCACCTGCCGTCGGGTCGACCACGAAAGCCCGCAGTCCAGGGATCACCGCGTTCGCCCTGATCGTGTACGCCGGAGCCGCGGGCGCCCAGACCGGCATATGGCACCGGGCAAGCTCCCGCGGATTTCTGCCGTGGGTCGGCCTGGTCAGTTACAGCCTCTACATATGGCACGAGCCGCTACTGCTGACCCTTGCGGGACGCGTCTCCTTCCTGAGCAGGCGGCGGCGAGTTTCATTCCTACGACGGCGGTGCTTCTGGTGCTGAGCCTGTTCGTCGCCTGGGTCTCGTACTGGGTCATCGAGCACCCGGCGTCACGTCTCCGCTTCTTCTTCGGTGATGCACCCTCTGGACAACTGCAGGCTGAGCGGCGATCCGCTCCCTGAAATCAACTCGTCGTGCTCGGCAGTGCCGGCGAAACTCAGCGGCGGGAAGCCGCGACGGTTGAGCTCCGACGACGAACCGCCACCGGTCCTAAGCGGCCGGACGCCGGGGGTGGGTCACCCCTTGCCGGCCGCGCGCAACTGGTCCTCGGTCAGCCAGGGCATCGGCAGGTGCTCCGACAGGACGGCAACGTGGCCGCGACACAGCAGGAACACCCGCCGCGCGTCGAGCACGATCACCGGACGCTCGGCTGGTCGCGGGCAGGGGCGCGGAGCGGGCAGCAGGCCCTTCCCGGCGCCCACAAGAGCCCGCCCCATGTCACACGGCACCCCGCTGCGGGCGAGTGCGTGCAGCAGTGGCAGCGGCTGGCCGTCCCATGCGCAACTCATCGCAAACATCATGCGCCGCCACCACGCCGCGGACCAACCACGACCCTCGTGCGGCTGTGGCGACGACAATGCGGCGATGACGCAGCACTGGAGTTGCAGGCGCTCCTGCCCTACGCGGAAAGCTCCGCTTCTACGCCGTCACACGCGGCTGCCGCCGTGGAGTGATCGATCGCTGCGGCCCGTCGCCAGCCCGGCAAGCGCAGCGTTGCTCAGGCCGCACCGACGCCATCCACCCCGCGGCTCGGCCGTCCTGCTGCTACTTCGCGAGCCATAGGACCCGACCCCCATCGGTGTGCCCGACTGAACCCCGGCAGCGGGAGAAGCCATGACCCGGAACCACAGGTCGATGTGGGCCGCCAGGGGATCGAACCCTGAACCCGCGGATTAAAAGTCCGCTGCTCTGCCAGTTGAGCTAACGGCCCGGTGGAGGGAACTGCCGTTGCGCGGCCGCCACGTGCCGGCTGGAGCGCGACGGGAGCGGGCTCATCGTGCCACTCCCCGCCTGCGGAAGAGCCCGTGGGGGTGTACGGAGCGCGCCCGAGCAAAGCCCGCTCAGCCGTCGGTGCCCCCGGGCGGCTGAAACCCCGAGCACACGAGGCACAGCAAGGTGATCCGCCCTGCCGGGCCGGATCGCCGCTCCATTCAAGACGCTCCGCCGGGATACCGACGAGCAATGGGGGGCTCGCTGCGAGCTGCCCGCGGCGTTGTTGCGCTGCGGCCTGATCCCCGCTACCGGTTGAGAGCACAGGAGCGTCGGGTGTCGGCGGTGAACACGCGTGAACCCGACGTGCAGTCGTGGATCACGATGCTGCGCTGGCGGCACGCCTTCATCGGCCTTTTGATGGTCTTCTGCCTGACATTTCCGTCCGTCGGACCCGCCCGGTTCTACGTCGCGTTCTGTCTGGCAGCCATCGCACTGCCGTACAACGTTCTGCTGGAGCTGCTGACGCGCGAGCGCGGCCGCGTGCCGCCCGCGATGGCCTTCGGCGATCCGCTGCTCTGCGCGGGCTTCATCGCGATCTTCCCGGATGTCCACGCGACGGCGATGGTCGTTGCGCTGATGGACGTCGCCGTGGCTGCCGTCCTGTTCTCCCGCCGGGTGGCGCTGGCCTCTGCCTTGACCGGCTTCGCCGCCTACATGGCGGTCACCCTGTGGTTGGTCGCCACGCATCCGGGGCCACTCGAGGACAATCCGGTCGATGTCGCGGCCTACGGCTGCGCGGCACTGATGACGGTGTTCGTCGTCGGTTCCATCGCCAAGCGGGAGCAGAGCAGCCGGCGTCAGCTCAGCGCCGTGGTCGACGGCCTGCACGTCGTCGCCTACTCGTACGACCTCACCGCTCGAAGCGTCAGCTACATCAGCCCGAACGTCGAGCAGATCTTCGGCTACCCGGCCGACGCTTTCCTCGCCGACTCGAAGCTGTTCACTCGGATCGTCCATCCGGAGGACTTCTTGACCCTGCAGCGGCAGCGTGCAATGGCCCAGAGCAGCGGCCAGCCGGTGGACTGCGAACACCGGATCGTCTCCGGCGACGGCAGCATCCGCTGGATGCGTCAGGTGCTCACGATCGACACCGACCGCAGTGGACGGGCAACGGCGCAGCGGGGCCTGGTGCTGGATATCACCGCGCAGAAGACGCTCGAGCAGCACCTGATCTCGCTGGCGATGTACGACTCGCTCACCGGGCTGCCCAACCGCGCCCTGCTGTTCGACCGGGCGCACCAGGCGCTGCGGGAGCTCCGCCGCGACGGCGGGGCGCTGCTGTTCGTGTTCTGTGACCTGGTGCTGTTCAAGCGGGTCAACGACACCTTCGGCCACGCCACCGGCGACCTGCTGCTCACGGCGATCGGCGAACGCCTGCCCACCCTTCTCCGGCCGTCCGACACCGTCGCGCGGTTCGGCGGTGACGAGTTCGTCATCGTCGCCACGCTGGAGAGCGAAAGCGAAGCGCAGGGCTTCGTCGAGCGCCTGCTGCGCGACTTCGAGGAGCCGTACCTGCTGGAGGGCCGCGAGCTGGTGTGCTCGGCGAGCTTGGGAGCCGTCGTCACGACCGACCCCGAAGACTCCCCGGAGCGGTTGCTCCTGGCCGCGGACTCCGCGATGTACGTCGCCAAGGGCGGGGGCCCGGGAACCGTCGCGTTCTACGACCCGGCACTGCACCAACAGGAGATGGAACGGCTGGGGCTGGAGCGCGACTTAACCGATGCCGTCGAGCACGACCAGCTGCGCATGATCTACCAGCCGATCGTGCACGCCGGATGCCGGTCAATGCACGGCGTCGAGGCGCTGCTGCGCTGGCAGCACCCAGTCCAGGGGCCGCTCACCCCGGACACGTTCCTGGAGCTGGCGGAGAACACCGGCCACATCCAGGCGATGGGACTGTGGGTGCTGGACGAGGTGTGTCGCCAGCACGCGGCCTGGCGGGCGGCCGCGCCCGGCACCGACCTGGTCATGTACGTCAACGTCTCGGCGCGTCAGGTCAGTGACGCCTCCATGGTGGACGCGGTGCGCCAGGCGCTGCTCCGCCACGACATGCCGGCCTCCGCGCTGTGCCTGGAGATCACCGAGACGGCGCTCATCGCCGACGCGGAAGGCGCCCGCCTGGTGCTGCAGCAACTCGCCGACATGGGCGTGCGCGTGGTGCTCGACGACTTCGGCACCGGTTACTCCTCGCTCGGGCACCTCAGCCGGTTCCCGGTCGACGGCATCAAGATCGACAAATCCTTCGTCGCGCGGATGACGTCCAGCAACGAGGCCCGGACGTTCGTGTCGGCCATCCTGACGTTCGCCCACCAGCTGGGGCTCAGCGTCGTTGCCGAGGGCGTGGAGACGGAGGAGCAGGCAACGCTGCTGCTGGAGCTCGGCTGTGGGTCGCTGCAGGGGTACCTGATCGCCCGGCCGGCGCAACCGGAGGAGCTGCCGGTGACAGTGGAGCGGGCGGCGATTTCGCCAGTTGCCCGCACCCGCACCGTTGTCGCGCGGCAACGGCGGATGCCCGCCCGCAGGGCGTAGATCCGCCGCCGGCCCGGTACCGACCTCAGCCGCTGAACGTGTCCGGATCAGGCCCGACTTTGACGCCCGTCTCGAGGCGAGCGAGCTGCTCCAGATCGTCGCTGGACAGCTCGAAGTCGAACACGTCGAGATTCTGGCGGATCCTGTCCGGCGTCACGGACTTCGGGATCACCACGTTGCCCAGCTGGATGTGCCACCGCAGGATCACCTGAGCCGAGGTCTTGCCCATCCGGTCGGCCATCGCCGCAACCACCGGATCGTTCAGCAGGCCCCCCTGCGCCAGCGGGCTCCACGCCTCGGTGGCGATGCCGTGGCGGGCGTGGAACTCGCGCATCTGCTGCTGCGGAAAGCGCGGGTGCAGCTCGATCTGGTTGATGGCAGGAACCACGGAGCACTCGGAGATCAGCCGTTCCAGATGCGGTGCCTGGAAGTTCGAGACCCCGATCGCGCGTGATCGGCCGTCTGCGGCGATCTTCTCCAGTGCCCGCCAGGTATCGACGTACGCATCCCGGGACGGCACGGGCCAGTGGATCAGGTACAGGTCGACGTAGTCGAGCCCCAGCCGCCCGAGGCTCTCGTCGAATGCCCGCAGGGTGCTCTCGTAGCCCTGGTCGGAGTTCCAGACCTTCGTCGTGACGAACAGCTCGTCGCGGGGTACCGCCGCGGCCGCGATGGCCCGTCCCACACCCGCCTCGTTGCCGTAGATGGCCGCGGTGTCGATGCTGCGGTATCCCGCCTCCAGGGCCACGGCAATGGCCTCGCCGACCTCGTCGTCCGGCACCTGCCAGACCCCGAAGCCGAGCTGCGGAATGTCGACACCGTTGTTCAGACGCACAACCGGGACAGCGGGGCTCATGTCGGAGATAGCTCCTTGCAGTCGACAGGACGGTCGTCCGGCGCGCGCCGGACCGCACTCGCGACTGTCGTACCCAACTGGCGGGCTCAGCGGCCACCGGGAGATAGCTGCCACCGGGAGATAGCGGCGGCTGGATCCGCATGTGCGCGACCGCCGCAAGTGGGGCACACGGAGGTCATGACGATCGAATCCGAGAACGCAGAGGGCGCCCTCCAGTGGACCGCCGAGGAGATCGCCAACCAGATAAGCGATCGGCTGTCCGACAACTACTTCCTGCCACAGGGCGAGCCACCGGACCTGGCCTCGGACGACGTCGGATCGGACGACCATCACAAGGTGATCTGGCTGGACAGCCCGGGCGCCGAGGAGCGCTTCGCCGTCGTGGTGCTCGGCTACACGCCGTCCGAGGACTCGGCGGCGGCCACGTACACCGTCCGGGCCGAGGTGGTGCCCGTGCACGCCGAAGACCCGGATACTGCGGCGTTCCGCTGAGCTGAGCGTGTCGTTGCGGCAGCGGGTGCGGCGGCCGGGCCTGCGGTTCCTGTCCGTGGTGGCCGTGGCTCTGCTGGGCGGGGTGCTCGGCATCTCGGTCGGCGGCCAGGTGCGCGAGCCGGTGGGGCCGGTGAACACTGTGCTGGAGGCAGTCCCGTCGCTCAACGGTGACATCACCGTGCGCCTGGCTCCCCTCGGCGCCCTGCGGATGGACACCCACGACGGGCCGCTGTCGCTGTCCGTGGCCGTCACCCAGCTGCGTCCGGCGGATGCGCGACGCATCGTCAGGAGCCCGCAGTCGCTGGACGGTCTGGGCACCGAGGTCCAGCGGGACCTCCATGAAGCTGTGCGTGCGCTGGTGGTGCGTTGCCTGCTGGCGGGGACGGCGGGTGCCGCGCTGCTGGCACTGCTGGTGTTCCGCCGCTGGCGCCCGGTCGCCGCCGCCGGCGGCATCGCGCTGGCGCTGTTGACGGGCAGCGGTGCGGTGGCCGCGGGCACCTGGCGTCCGCAGGCGCTGGCCGAACCTCAGTACACCGGCCTGCTGACCAGTGCCCCGGCCGTGGTGGGTGACGCGCGCAGCATCGTGAACCGGTTCGCCGTCTACCGCCAGCAGCTCGCCAAGATCGTGACGAATGTCGGCCAGCTCTACCTGGCCACCTCCACCCTCCCGGTGCTGGACGAGGACGCCTCCACTGTGCAGGTGCTGCACGTGTCCGATGTGCACCTCAATCCCGCAGGGTTCGACGTGATCCGCAGCCTCGTCCGGCAGCTGGACGTCGACGTGGTGGCCGACACCGGTGACCTGACCGACCACGGCAGCGCCGCCGAGAACGTCTTCGTCAGCCGCATCGGCGGCCTCGGCGTGCCCTACGTCTACGTCCGCGGAAATCACGACAGTGCCGTGACGGCAGCCGCCGTGGCTCGTCAGCGGAACGCGGTGGTGCTCGACGGCACCGCCGCCACGGTCGGGGGCGTGCGCTTCTTCGGTGTCGGGGACCCGCGGTTCACTCCGGACAAGCGCAGCGAGGACGACACCATGTCCCCGGAACGCCTGCGGGAGGTTGGGGCGGCCGCCCGCCTCCGGCTGCTGGGAAGCGAGCCGCCAGTGGTCCAGATCGCGCTGGCGCACGATCCGGCGATCGTGCGGGCGCTGGACGGCGCTGCCCCCGTGCTGCTGGCCGGCCACACCCACCGACGGGAGGCGACGCGGCTCGACGAGTCACTGCTGGTCGTGCAGGGCTCGACCGGTGGCGCGGGCCTGCGCGCGCTGGAGGGCGACGAACCGACGCCGATCCAGTGCTCGGTGCTGCATCTCGACCGCGGCACGGGGCAGCTACGGGCGTACGACGACGTGGAGATCGGCGGTTTGGGGCTCACGTCCGTGCAGATCACGCGCCGGATCGTGGAGGCCGTCCCCGCCGGCAGCACGGCCGCTACCGGCACGCGTTGACCTGCCGGCCGACGCGCAGGACGAACCCGAGTTGGGCTGCCGCGATCGGGTCCCATAGACTCCTCGACGTCTCCGACGGACATCGCTGACGCCCTCATCGTCTAGCGGCCCAGGACACCGCCCTTTCAAGGCGGCAGCACGGGTTCGAATCCCGTTGGGGGCACGCTGTTCCTGTATCACCGCCAGTTCAGCAGCTAGGTCCCGTAGTGCAGTCTGGAGTGCACGCCGCCCTGTCAAGGCGGAGGTCGCGGGTTCAAATCCCGTCGGGACCGCCCCCTGTGTCACGAAGGCCTGTGTCACGAGGCCCCTGGTCACGAAGGCCCCTGGTCACGAAGTCACGAAGGCCCCTGGTCACGAAGGCCCCTGGTCACGAAGTCGGTGACACAAGCAGGTCGAGCAGTATCTCGTATCGCCAGCACGCCCCCTCCGCCGTCCATCGGTGGTGGGGGTTCGTGGTTTCCGGGGGAGGGCGAAGGAGGGGCAAAGAAACTCTGAGTGACCGAACCAATCCAAAGTGACTAGGCCGACGTACGTCTGGTGTGAACAAGTTGCTGCAGAGTCGCGGGGTCGCCGGCGCCGTCGCCGGAGTCCTGGCCGCCGGGCTGGCGCTGGGAAGCGCCCAACTGGCCGCCGGGTTCATCGCCGCTGAGTCATCGCCGGTCGTTGCTGTGGGCAGCGCCTTCATCGACATCACCCCGCGGTGGCTCAAGGAATTCGCCATCCGGACCTTCGGCGAGAACGACAAGATCGTCCTGCTGGCCGGCATCGTGGTCACCCTGGCGCTGTTCGCGGTCGCGGTGGGAATCGTGGCCGTCCGCCGGCTGAACGCTGGCATCCTCGGGGTCGGCATGTTCGGCATCATCGGCGCCGCTGCGGTGCTCAGCCGGCCGACCGCGGAGTTCGTGCACATCGTTCCCTCGCTGGTGGGCGCGGCCTTCGGCTCAGCGGCGCTGGCGTTGCTGGTCTCCCGGATACGCCGTCCGGACCGCACGGCCGACACCGGAACTGCAGCGGCCGCCGGAACCGGCCCAGCCGCCGGAACCGGCCCAGCCGGGGGGTCGGGTCGGCTCTCCCGCCTGTCGGATCGACTCACCGCCGGGGACCGCAAGGGCGCGGGTTACGACCGCCGCGGATTCCTGCTCACCAGTCTGGCCGTCGGTGGGGCGGCCGCGGCCAGCGGGACCGCCGGACGGCAGCTGCTCGCCAGCCGGTTCTCGGTGAGCGCCTCCCGCGGGGACGTCAAGATCCCCGCTCCCGCCTCACCCGCGCCCCCGGTACCGGCCGGCACAGCGCTGACGGTGGACGGGCTGCCGCGGTACTACACCCGCAACGCCGACTTCTACCGGGTCGACACCAACCTGGTGGTTCCCAAGGTCTCGCCGGAGCAGTGGCGGCTTAAGATCCACGGAATGGTCGACAACGAGATCGCTCTGGACTTCCAGCAGCTGCTCGAGCGGCGACTGATCGAGCGCGACATCACTCTGACATGCGTCTCCAACGAGGTCGGCGGTCCGTACGTCGGCACCGCTCGATGGATCGGCGCCCCGCTGCGCGACCTGCTGCGTGAAGCCGGTGTGGACCGCCGCGCCGACCAGCTGGTCAGCCGGTCCGTCGACGGCTTCTCGATCGGCACACCCACCCGAGCGGTCATGGACGGCCGCGACGCGATGCTCGCCGTCGCGATGAACGGTGAGCCGCTTCCGATCGAGCACGGCTTCCCGGTCCGCATGGTCGTCCCCGGCCTGTACGGGTACGCCTCGGCCACCAAGTGGGTGGTCGACCTGGAGCTCACCACCTTCGACGCCTTCGACGCCTACTGGGTTGAGCGAAAGTGGTCCCGGGAAGGGCCCATCAAGACGATGTCGCGCATCGACACCCCCAGGCCGCTGGCCGGCCTGAATAGCGGCAAGGTGGCCGTGGCGGGCGTCGCCTACGCGCAGCAACGCGGAATTGACAAAGTCGAGGTCCGCGTGGACGGAGGCGAGTGGAATCCCGCTCGTCTCTCCGCGGAGAACGGCATCGATACCTGGCGGCAGTGGGTATGGCAGTGGGACGCCACACCCGGCCAGCACACCCTGGAAGTGCGGGCTACCGACCGCACCGGGGCGACGCAACCCAGCGCCCGAGCCAACCCCTTTCCCAACGGGGCGACGGGCTGGCACTCGGTGGTGGTCATAGTGTCGTGAATCGCGGTGCGCGGCGCAGCGCTCCGCAGCACCTCACCCAGGTTCGGTTCCTCCCCGAGGACACCGGACGAGAGCAACCGCACTTCGATTGATCGACGTAAGACCTACTTTTTCCAAGGAGCAATTTCCATGCAGAACATCACCCGTCGCCCCGCCATGTTCGGTGCGGCACTGGCCATGAGCCTCACCCTTGCCGCGTGTGGCGGCGGCGGCGGCGGTGGCGAGACCGAGGAGAACACGGACGCCGCCGCCGAGGCGACCACCAGCGCACCTGCCTCCGCCTCCGGTGCCGCCGAGCAGTTCGGTGAGGCCTGCGGCACCCTGCCCCAGCAGGGCGAGGGCAGCCTTCAGGGCATGGCTGACGACCCGGTGGCCACCGCCGCGTCGAACAACCCGGCCCTGAAGACCCTCGTCGCGGCCGTCACCCAGGCCAACCTGGGTGACACGCTGAACAGCGCACAGGACATCACCGTTTTCGCGCCGACCAACGAGGCGTTCGCCGCCCTGCCGAAGGCCACCATGAACGCGGCGATGGCGAACAAGCAGCTGCTCACGACCGTTCTCACGGGCCACGTGGTGCAGGGCCGGCTTAGCCCGGAGGACGTCGCGGGAACGCACAAGACGCTGCAGGGCGGCTCCATCACCGTCGAGGGCTCCGGCGAGGAATTCACTGTCGGGGGTGCCGGCAACACCAACCCGGCGAACGTGGTCTGCGGCAACGTGCAGACCGCCAACGCCACCGTCTACATCATCGACTCGGTCCTGCTGCCGAAGATGTAAGACACCTCCAGACACCGTGCCCCGGGGATGCGCCTCCCCGGGGCACGGTCATGTCCGGAGAAGGTCCGGTAGGCTGCAGCCGCGGTTCCGTCCCGCATCCGGCGCTTCGCACTCCGGTGCGCAGAGCCTGGGCAGGTAGCTCAGTCGGTACGAGCGTCCGCCTGAAAAGTGGAAGGTCGGCGGTTCGACCCCGCCCCTGCCCACCACACCGCCGCAGGTCAGACTTCGCGTCTGGCCTGCGGCTGTTTCGTTGCGGCGGGCCGCCCGCGGTTGGCTAGTTCGGCGGGCCCATCTCGGTGAACTGCTGCTTCGCCCAGCCGGAGTAGCCGTCCGCCAGCAGAGCGGCGCCCGCGATGTTGCCGATCCCGTAGCTGACCGAGTGCACGGCCAACCCGGCCTCCCGGGCCTTCGCCTCGGTCAGCCCGACACTGGCCACCTGCGGATCGCTGAAGACCACCTGCGGCACCGCGCGATGCTCTGCGGTAGCGGCGAAGCGGGTCCAGGGCGCCGGATTCCCGCTCGCGTGCCCGCGGGCGCGGGCCGCGATGGCGCTGCCGCACGCGCGGGCCTGGTACTTGCCCTGGTGCGTGAGCAGGTTGCGTCCCGTGACGTCGCCGGCCGCGTACAACCATCCCGGTTCGACGCCGGTCACCCGCATGCTGTCGTCGGTCGCCAGGTACGTGCCGGCTCGAGCCCCACCGTCTCCAGGCCCACATCGTCCGTGCGGGGGGCCCGGCCCGTGGCCACCAGCACCTCGTCCGCGACGAAGGACTCAGCTCCGGCACTAACCGTCACCGTTCCGCCGTCAGTGCGGGTAACCGCCGTAACGTTGACGTCGGTTCGCACGTCAATGCCGCGCTCCCTCAGCGCTCGGGCGATCCGCTCGCCGACCTCCGGCTCGTACCCCGGTAGCAAGCGGTTGCCGCGCTGCAGAATGACCACCGATCGGAGCCGAGCGACCGCCAGGCGGTCGCCATCTCAACGCCCACCACGCCGCCACCGATGACGGCCAGCCGGCGGGGCGCGGTCGAGGCGCTGGTGGCCTCCCGGCTGGTCCACGGGGCGCTGTCCGCCAGCCCGTCCACCGGCGGAATCGCGGCGCTGCTGCCGGTGCAGACCACCACCGCGTGACGCGCCGTGAGGTCGACCGTCTCGCCGTGTGGCCCGGTCACCCGGACGGCCCGCTCGCCGGTCAGGCGTCCGGTGCCCCGGACGAAGTCAATGCCGGCACCGTCCAGCCACTTCAGCTGACCGGCGTCGGAGTAGCCGGAGGTGAACCTGTCCCGGCGCGCGAGCACGGCGGCCGCGTCCAACTGCCCGATGACTACCTGTCGGGCACCGTCGACCGCGCTCGCGGCGGCCAGCACCTCGGCCGGACGCAACAGCGCCTTGCTCGGCATGCAGGCCCAGTACGAACATTCACCGCCCACGAGTTCCGGCTCGACCACGATCACCTGCAGGCCGCCACGGGTGGCTTAGTCGGCGACGTTCTCCCCGGTGGGCCCACCGCCGAGCACGACCACGTCGTAGTGCGTCTCGCGCAGTTCGCTCGGGCCGGAGTCGATCGGGTGCGGCGTCGTGTCCATGCGCGGGACGCTACGCCGCGGGGTCGGTGCCGACGAGGCGGAACGGCAGCCCGAGCGCTGGAGAGGGCAAGCTCCGGGTCGGCGGCGAATGGGGCGGCGCCTGGCGCCCCTATCGTGCGGAGACGACCTTTCCGTTAGTCGTGTCCCGTCCGGAGCTGCTTGGCGGAGCGGACAACCTCGCGCCCCGCGCGGTTCCAGAACGTAGCCGCACTGAGGTAGATGCCCGAGACGGCGATCACGCCGAGGGCCACGTCCACACTGATCCGGCCCTCCTGGGACCAGTAGACGTCCCGCAGGTTGAGCAACAGGGCGTACTCGTCGATGATCAGCGCGCAGGCGCACCCATACACCGCGCCCAGCCAGACGTTGTAGCGCGCGCTGTCCACAACGAGGTTCACCAGCCCCGCCAGCATCAGCAGCGCGATTCCCCAGACGTAATGGTGGATGTGCGCCGAGCCGATGCTCACGTCTCCGAAGGGGCCGAGATCCTGGCGGATCAGGTAGGTGATCGCACGCAGGGCGCCGAACGTGACGGCGAACGTCACCCAGGCGGCGAGCAACGAGCGATGCGTGCGGTCAACCTCGCGCCGATACACCTCACCGACGCGGGCGGGCAGGCCGGCATGGAAGGAGCCGGTACTGGTTGCCTCGGCGGAGCTCCCAGGACCGGCAGAAACCGAGCCGGTAGTGCGTGCCTGCGAGGAGCCGGTCACAGCGCCCTGGGCAGAGCCGGAAGGAACGGCATCGCCTGCGGCGTTCGCCGTCGCGTCGGGCCGGATATCGCTCATGCGCTCCGACCTACCCCGGGCGCCTCGCCGCCCATCACGCCGGCCCGCGAACCGGCCGTCGGGAACTGACAGCCGCCTGGCAGGAGGCGCACAGCCGTGCCACAGAAGACCTGTCGAAACTGGACAATGTGCGTGGCCCGTCGGGCGGCACGTCCGCAGGGAGCCTCATGAGCCACGACGACCAGCATGCACCCGGAATCGAGGGCGGTGCGCCGTCGGGCGGTCGCCGCCGCAGCGGGCAGCCCGGCTGGCACTCGTCGGCACGGCCACCGCTGGGGTTCTGGCCGCCGCCGTCGGGATCGCGGCTGCAGCCGATTCCCCGAAGGGCAGGCCGTGTCATCGCCCAGCTCCAGTTCCTCACCCAAGGCCGAGGCTCCGGAGCCGGGCAGCACCGCCGCCAACGGTGACAGCAAGAAGAGCGACGGCAATAGAAGCGACGGCAAGAAGAGCGACGGCAAGAAGAGCGGAAAGGCCGGCAAGAACTCCGGTACCGGAAAGCGGCACGCCGACGCCAGGCCCGGGCATCGGCGCGGGGGCGTCGGCGGCGGCATCCATGGCGAGTTCGTGGTTCCGGGCGCCTCGGGCAGCTTCCGGACGGTGGCAGTGCAGCGGGGTGACGTCACCAAGGTCAGCGCCGAGTCCATCACGGTGGGGAGCGCGGACGGCTTCAGCCGGGCTTACACCGTGACCGCCGCCACGGTCGTGAACACGACCCGCGAGGGGTTCGCCAGCCTGACGGCCGGCGATCAGGTACGCATCACCGCGATGAAGAAGGACGACAGGTTCGAGGCGACGCACGTCTCGGATATGAAGGCGCTGCACCCAGGCAAGGCGAAGCTGCGCGAGCGGGCTCCTGAGCCGAACGGCGACACGAAATCCAATCAGGTCGGCCCCGCACCGCCCGGTAAGGACAGCTCGCAGCCCGCGCCGGCGCCGTCCGCGTCCAGCTGACCGGACCGCAACACACCCGGTCGCCACACATGTGGGACGCCGGCTACCCCTGGGGTGGCCGGCGTCCGTCGTGCTTAGGCCGGAGCTGCCGGCCGTCGCGTACTAGCCGCGTCGCTGCTGCGACACCGAGCCGAGCAGGGCGCGTACTTCGTCCTCGCGGTAGCGGCGGTGCCCGCCGAGCGTCCGGATGGAAGCCAGCTTGCCGGCCTTGGCCCAGCGCGTGACCGTCTTGGGGTCGACGCGGAACAACGCCGCGACCTCAGCCGGTGTGAGGAGACCACCCTTGGAGACGTCGGTTGTCATGAGACCTCCACGAAATGGCAAGCCTTCTCCTGCCGCCTTGAGATGAATGCTGTCGGTAACGGCACTGGTCCGGAATGGCCCTTTAGAGCCATAGCGGCGGGAAAATGGGTGAAGCTCAGTTGGCACTCTCCCAAATGGCTACCTGCTGCCACCGCTCGACTACTCGCTGATAGACCGCCGCCGCTGCTGGCTGGTCGCCGTCCTGCAGGCACTGCACCGCCGTGGCCAGGTCACCGGCGGACGTGTCTGCTTTCAGCGACGCGTCGTCGCACAGCTGCACCAGCCCGCCGTAGTCCAGCTCCACCAGGGAGTGCGGGTGGAAGCTCTCCAGCCACCTGCCCAGCTCTTGCACTCCCTCGGTTGCCGCGCTGCCGGGCATGCTGCGCCGCAGCGCCGACAGCGATCGCGCCAGTCGCTGTCGGGCCCGCGACATGGCGGTGGTGTAGGTCAGCGACCGCAGCGCCCGGGATCCCCCGACGCTGCCGGCCCGGGAGTCCAGCACCAGGCTGCGCTCGTCCGGGCCGAAGAGCACGAACCAGCGCAGCGGCACCTGCCAGGTCGCCATCTGGATGTGCGGAGCCGGAGGCGCCTGCCCCGTTGTCCGTCTCTGCCGGGCCCGGAACTGCGCGGCCTCGACCGCGGGCCGCGGCAGGAAGCAGTCGACGACCTCGATCGGCAGGTCGGCGAGAAAAGAGGCGAGCGCCGCCTCCCCACGCACCCGGATGCCCCAGGGGCACACGTACAGCCGACCATCCACGTGCTGCAGAAAGCCGCCGTCCGGGCCGGCCGGAAGGACGTTTCCGGTGAGCAGCGCGGTGAGCCCCGCCGCGTGTTCCAGGGCCGTGCCCGTCGCCCGGTCGGGCGCCCCCCGAGCTGCCGCGTACGCCTCCCAGCGCTCCTGGTCGGCCGGCGGAAATGCGCCCACCGGCTCGTAGACGCGCAGGTACGCGGCGTAGGAACGACCCAACACGGTCACGCCCGCATGGTCGCACGGGCCACCCGCGCCGGCAGCGGAGCTACGCTCCACCGAGCCGACCCAGGCACTTCGAGTACCCGGCCCCCGCCGTGAGCCGGCGGTACGAAGGACGACATGACATACGCACCGGACGGCAGCGGCTCGTCCGCCACAGCGGCGGGCTTCTCGACCGTGTTCGAGCAGACTTCCGGTCACGAGCAGGTGGTGTTCTGCCAGGACAACGTCAGCGGCCTGCGCGCCATCATCGCCATCTACTCCACGGCCCTCGGGCCGGCCCTGGGCGGGACGCGCTTCTACCCCTACCCCAGCGAGGCGATGGCCCTCACCGACGTGCTGAACCTGTCGCGGGCTATGGCGTACAAGGCCGCCTGCGCCGGTCTCGATCTCGGCGGCGGCAAGGCCGTGATCCTCGGCGATCCGTCGGCGGACAAGAGCGAAGCACTGCTGCGGGCCTACGGGCGGTTCGTCCAATCGCTGCAAGGCCGGTACCTCACGGCATGCGACGTCGGCACCTACGTCGAGGACATGGACGTGGTCGCACGCGAGTGCGCCTTCGTCACCGGCCGGTCCCCCGCGTACGGCGGTGCCGGCGACTCGTCGATCCTGACCGCCTTCGGCGTCTACCAGGGCATGCGGGCGGCGGCGAAGACGGCGTGGGGCTCGCCCAGCCTGCGGGGGCGACGCATCGGTATCCACGGGGTGGGCAAGGTCGGTCGTCATCTGGCCCGGCATCTGATCGACGACGGCGCCGCCGTCGCCATCACCGACGTGAGCAAGGCGGCGCTCGAGCAGACGGTCGCCGCCGCTCCGGGTGTCCAGGTCGTGGGGGTGGACGACCTGTTCACGCTCGATCTGGACGTCTACGCGCCGTGCGCCCTGGGTGGGGCGCTCAACGAGGAGACGGCTCCGGTCCTGCAGGCCGAGATCGTGTGCGGCGCGGCGAACAACCAGCTCGCCGCGCCGGGGATCGGCCAGCTGCTGCAGGACCGAGGCGTGCTGTACGCGCCGGATTACGTGGTGAACAGCGGCGGACTGATCCAGGTTGCGGACGAGATCTCCGGCTTCTCCGAGCCCCGGGCCAGGGCGAAGGCCTCCGAGATCTACGCCACCACCCGGCGGGTGTTCGCCCTGGCGGCCCAGGACGACGTGCCGCCGGCCGTGGCGGCGGACCGGCTGGCCGAGCGGCGAATGGCCGAGATCGGCCGGCTTCGCGGAATGTACGTGCCCCGGGACGAGCGGGAAGTGCCCCGGAGCGGGTAATCTAGCCGTGGTGCCGGCAGCCTCCGGCGTCACGCTTCGCCAACTGCACCAATTCCTGCGGCCGGCCATGCCGGCGCGCCGTCCAAGGGGGTCGAGCCATGGGGCGCGGCCGGGCAAAAGCCAAGCAGACCAAGGTCGCCCGTCAGCTGAAGTACAACAGCGGCGGCACGGACCTGGAGCGGCTGCGCGCTGAGCTCGCGAGCGCGGGATCCGACGGTGCCGGTTCGGCGCTCAACGGCGCGCCTGCGGTCGATTCCGGCGCGACGGTCGATTCCGACGCGACGGAGGACGACGACTACGTCGACCCGTACGCGGACGACGAGGACGACGACTAGCTCGTCAGGCTGCCCCTAGATTCGGCCCGCTCGCAGGTCGGGTCGGCTTGACCCACTACCTCGGCCACCTGCGGCGGCGAAACTGCGACAGCCGTCCGGTCTCAGGCCGCGGGATGTTCGCCGGTCAGCCGTGCCTGTCCGGAGCCGGCGACGACCTCACCGCAGATCCACGCCGGAACATCTCGCGCCGTCAGCGCATCGATCGCCGCGTCCGCGGTGTCGGGCGACACGACGGCCACCATGCCAATGCCCTGGTTGAGGGTGCGCTCCAGCTCGTCGGAAGCCACGTCACCCAGCGCGCCGACCAGCGAGAACAGCGGGGGAACCACCCAGCTGGAGCGTTCGAGAACCGCGTCCGCGGACGGCGGCAGCACCCGGCTGACGTTGCTGGCCAGCCCTCCTCCCGTGATGTGGGAGAAGACGCGCACCTCGGCATCCTCGATCAGCTGCAGGCAGTCCCGGGCGTAGATGCGGGTCGGGGTCAGGAGCTGCTCGCCCAGCGTCACGGCACCCAGCTCATCGAACGCCGCGCTAAGCGAGGTGCCGGATTGCCGGACCACGTGCCGGACCAGCGAGAAACCGTTGGAGTGCAGCCCGGAGGAGGCCATCGCGATCAGTACATCACCCGGGGCCACCCGCTCGGCGGACAGCACGGCGTCCGCGTCCACGATCCCGGTTCCGGCGCCGGCCAGGTCGTACTCGTCGGGCGCCATGACGCCGGGATGCTCGGCTGTCTCCCCGCCGAGGAGCGCGCAGCCGGCCTGCCGACAGCCTTCCGCCACCCCGCCGACGATGTCGGCGATCCGCTCGGGGATCAGCTGCCCGCAGGCGATGTAGTCCGTCATGAACAGCGGCTCCGCGCCGCAGACCACAAGGTCGTCCACGACCATGCCGACCAGATCGATGCCGATCGTGTCGTGCTTGTCCAGCGCACGGGCGATGGCGATTTTGGTTCCGACACCGTCCGTGGAAGTGGCGAGCAGCGGCTTGCGGTAGCGGGTGAAGTCCACCGCGAACAGCCCGGCGAACCCCCCTAGACCGCCGACCACCTCCGGCCGGGAGGCGGCCGCCACCCGGGACTTCATCAGCTCGACGGCACGCTCACCGGCGGCGATGTCGACGCCCGCGGCGGCGTAGGTCACCCCGCCCGTTCCGGGGCCGGTCACGGCAGGCTCAGCGCGTCCGCGGGTCCGCCGGAGACCGTCAGCAGATCGAACTGGTCCGGCGAGGGGTCCTGGCTGCCGCCGGCCGCAGCCACCGCTTCCTCGATGCCTCGCATCAGGCTGCCCTCCACCGGCTCGGCCCCGGGTAGCGCGACCGGGTACACGCCGTCGAAGCATGCCCGGCACAGCCGGTCGGCGGAGATGGTCGTCGCCTCGATCAGCCCGTCCAGCGAGACATAGGCCAGCGAGTCCGCACCGATCGAACGCCGGATCTCCTCCAGCCCCGAGCTGCTGGCGATCAACTCCTCGCGGGTGGCGAAGTCAATGCCGTAGAAGCAGGGCCACTGCACCGGCGGGCTGGAAATCCGGACGTGCACCTCGGTGGCTCCGGCCTCGCGCAGCATCTTCACCAGCGCACGTTGGGTGTTCCCCCGGACGATGGAGTCGTCCACGACCGCGAGGCGCTTACCGGCGATCACATCGCGCAGCGGGTTCAGCTTGAGCCGGATGCCGAGCTGACGGATGGTCTGCGACGGCTGGATGAACGTGCGCCCGACGTAGGAGTTCTTCACGAGGCCGGTGCCGTACGGGATGCCGCTCTCCTGCGCGAAGCCGACCGCCGCCGGGCCGCCCGATTCGGGTACCGGGATCACCAGGTCGGCGTCGACGGGAGCCTCACGGGCCAGCCGCCGGCCGATCTCGAGCCGGGCCGCGTGGACGCCCCGACCGGCGATGGTGGTGTCCGGACGGGCCAGGTACACGTACTCGAACAGGCACCCCTTGGGCTCGGCGGGCGCCCAGGTGATCGACCGCATGCCGTCGCCGCTGATGATCACCAGCTCGCCGGGCTCGATCTCGCGCAGGAACGTCGCGCCGACGATGTCCAGGGCGGCGGTCTCACTGGCCACTACCCAGCCTTCGCCGAGCCGGCCGACGACAAGCGGACGGATGCCGTGCGCGTCGCGGGCCGCGTACAGCGTGGTGGCGTCCATGAACACCAGCGAGAAAGCGCCCCGCAACAGCGGCAGCACCTCCAGCGCTGCCTCCTCCACCGGTTGCTCCGGCCGGCGAGCCATCAGGGCCGTGATCACATCCGAGTCGCTGGTCGAGACGATCCCGCCGCGCGTCTTGGCCGGGGGCAACATGGCGGTCAGTTCTTTGACGTTCGTCAGGTTGCCGTTGTGGCCCAGGGCGAGGCCGCCGCCGTCCGGACGCGGCCGGAACGACGGCTGCGCGTTCTCCCAGGCGCCGGATCCGGTCGTCGAGTAGCGGGTGTGGCCGATGGCCAGATGCCCGCGCAGTGAGCTCAGGGTCGACTCGTCGAACACCTGGGCGACGAGGCCGAGATCCTTGTAGACGAGCAGGGTCTGGCCGTCGCTGACAGCGATGCCGGCGGCCTCCTGCCCACGGTGCTGCAACGCGTAGAGGCCGAAGTACGACAGCTTCGCTACCTCTTCGCCCGGGGCGAAGACGCCGAACACCCCGCAGGCGTCCTTGGGTGGCTGCTCGCCGGCGTCGTCCAGCTCCGGTCCGCCGTCCAGCATCGGTCGATGGTCGCCAGGGGGCACGCAGGAGCTCCTCGGAAGGGGTACAGCGGCTCTTGGATGGACGGCGAGCGACCGCGAGAACAGGCCTGCTGCCGTCCCCAGTGTAAGGACAACGCAGCAACCGCCCGGTGCCATCCCGCACAGACAGGGTGCTCGCCACCCGAGTGGCCCCGAGATGGCGGGGCCGAGAGCTCCGTGCCATTGGGACGACGTTCCGGCATTTAGGCTCGAAGCCCGCAGCGGAAAGGGCGCTGAAATGTTCGAGCTGTTTTCGGCGGTCCTGCCGGGGCTGCTCGCGACGCAGATCGCGGCGGTGGAGGTCATCAGCGGCGCCGGGCTGCCCGACCACCTGGCTTGGCTCGTCGTGCTCGCGGGGGTCGGTTCGCTGGCCGCGCTGCTGACGGCACCGCTGCGATCGCTGACGCTGCAGCGCCAGCGCAGCCGGCTGGCCGCCCAGCCGTTGGTGCAGGCGGCGAAGAGCTCCGGCGGCCGGGGGCGGGAGCGCCGGGCACGGGTGCGTGAGGTCTACACCGAGTTCGGCACGGGCCCAGGGGCCGGCGAGCTCAGCCGGCAGGCGCTCGTGCTGCTCACGCTGCTGCTGGCCGTCCTGGTGGCCGGCTCCATCGGCGTCCTGCACTCGGCTGCGCCCTGGTCCGGAATGGCTCCCGAGCTGGTGGACCCGGTCGCTGGCGGTCAGCAGCGTCGACAGCTGCCCTTCGCCGCCGGCCTGCTCGCTGCTGCGGTGCTGCTGGCGGGGTTCGTGCTGGCCCGCCGGGCGGCGGCGACGGCGACGGCGCAGCCGCTGATCGAAGGTCCGCTCAGCTTCAGCGCCCCGCTGCCGGGGGCCCGCCCGGGTCTGTTGCCGTCGGCACTGCTCGGCACCGCCGCCGCGCTGCTGGGCGGCGCGCTGCTGCTCGCCTTCGCCGTCGGCCACCAGCTGACCGCGGCGGCCCTGCACTGGCGAATCTGCCGGCATCACCGGGTGGACGTGCCCGGCGGCCTGCTTCAGCGCTACGCCCCCGAGGCGATCGGGCGGGGAGGCGCTGCCCATCCGGCGCCGACGGCCGTGCTGCCCGGAGGAGCGCAGCCCCGGACGTCCGGAACCGCCGTCCTGCCGCTCGCCGGGAACACCCGGGCGTACGAGAGGTACGACGACGATCAGGGCTACGACGACGCCCAGGAGTACGACGGCGGCTACGGGCACTCGTACGACGACCGGTACGGGGGCGAGACGGACGGCGAGCCGTACGCCCGGAGCGAGGACGACACGGCCGAGACCGCTGGCCCCAGGACAACAGCAGTCGAACCGACCCGCCACGACCGGCCGGAAGCGACCCGGGTGCTGGACCTCGCCGCGGGCGTCTGGCGCTCATCTCCGCCGCCGGCTGCCGACGGTCACGCAGCCGTCCTGACCGGACTCCGCCGTGAGCCCCAGCCGCTACGTCCGGGCGACCCGTCGTCGATCGGGGAGTACCAGATCCTGGCCCGGATCGGCGCCGGCGGAATGGGCTCGGTCTACCTCGCCCAACGGGAAGGGACCGCCACGCGCGTGGCGCTCAAGGCCATCAACCCCGGCCTGCTCGACGACGGCACCATGCGGCTGCGCTTCCTGCGGGAGGCCCGCACGCTCGAGTACGTCCGCGGCACCTACACCGCCCGGGTGCTCGACTACGGAGTGGACGGCAGCATGCCGTTCCTGGTGATGGAGTACCTCGACGGGCCGACGCTGGCGGAGTACGTGACGCGCCGGGGCGCGATGCGCGAGCCCGCCCTGATCGAGGCCCTCGCCCTGGCGCTCGCCGAGGCCATGGCGGCGATCCACGGCCTGTCGGTGACGCACCGCGACCTGAAGCCGGGCAACGTGGTGCTGACCGGCGCCGGCCCCAAGGTCATCGATTTCGGCATCGCGGCCACCGTGGACCAGACCCAGCTCACCACGGTGGGATCCATGGTCGGAACCGCGGCCTACAGCCCGCCCGAGGTGCTGCACGGGCACGAGGCGACCGCGCAGAGCGATGTGTGGGCGTGGGCGTGCTGCGTCGCGTACGCCGCCCGCGGGGGTGACCTTTTTCTGGGCAGCACGACCATGGCCGTGGCGCACGACGTGCTCAACAACGCGGTCCGGGACCGCTGGCAGCCGGCGCTCGCCGGCACCAGCGACGCCCTGCAGCAGACGCTGGACGCGGCACTGCGGCTCGACCCGCTCGACCGTCCGGCAGACGGCAACGAGCTGTTGCGGCGCCTAGCGGGCACCGACGGCACGGGGGCAGCGGAGATCCGGACCGCGGTGACGCAGGTCTGGGGCCGGGCGCTGGACGGCCGGGGCGCATAGGGCGGCCCTGCTGCTGGTAGTCGGG
>JALYNC010000112.1 GCA_030773415.1 Actinomycetota bacterium | reverse complement strand
GGCCCGGGCAGCTACGGGTGCCGGGGCGGCCGGTGGCGCCGGCCTGGCGCTGGCCGCGCTCGGCGGCACACTCACGCCCGGGGCGGAGCTGCTGGCCACCGAGATCGGCCTGGCGGAGCGGGTGGAGTCTGCCGGCCTGGTGCTGACGGGTGAACCGACGTACGGCTGGAGCTCCCTGCGGCCGCCCGCCCCCGTGGCCGTGGTGGCCGGGACCGCCGCCAGCTGTGCCGTGCCCTGCGTCGTGCTGGCTGAGCGTGTGCTCGCCGGACGGCGTGAGACAGCCGTCGCCGGGGTGGACGCCACCTATGACTTGGCTCCGGCTGAGCTGCTGGTGTCCCCGGCCGCAGGCGGGGCGGCCGGCGCAACGGCAGGGGATGTAGTGGCGGAGGACCTGGCCGGGCGTTTGCGGGCCGCGGCGGCCCGGGCGACTCGGGACTGGGTCCGCTAGGGCGGAGAGCTCGCCTGGGCGCCGGAGCCGGAAGCCCTGCTCCGCGGGCCGGATGTGCAAGCATGTCGGGGCAGGAATTCGCGGCGCGGCCATGACCGTTGTACCGGCGGGCACAGGTGGCTCGCACACGCTGCTGCCGCGCCCGACCGTTCGACGCCGTTCTTTCTTGCCAGGAGCTTTCATGACTGTTCAGGACTCGACCTCCGCCGCGCAGTCTGTGGTGCTGACCGACGTTGCCGCGACCAAGGTCAAGAGCCTGCTGGAGCAGGAAGGCCGCACTGACCTCGCTCTGCGCGTCGCCGTCCAGCCCGGTGGCTGCTCCGGGCTGCGGTACCAGCTGTTCTTCGACGAGCGCTCGCTCGACGGTGACACGGTCACCGACTTCGGCGGGGTCAACGTCGTGGTCGACCGCATGAGCGTGCCGTACCTGTCCGGCGCCAGCATCGACTTCGTCGACACGATCGAGAAGCAGGGCTTCACCATCGACAACCCGAACGCCGGTGGCTCCTGCGCGTGCGGGGACTCGTTCCACTAGGCACGTCCAGGCGGTTCCACTAGCCGGCCGGTTTCACTAGGCACGGCCAGCCGGTTCCACCAGGTGCGGCAGCCGACGGCTAACCTGCGGTCGACGCCGGGCCCGGTACGCGGGCCCGCTGGCTGGAGGAGCACCCGTCGTGGTTATTGCGGTGACCGGATCGATCGCCACCGACCACCTCATGACCTTCTCCGGTCGCTTCGCCGAGCAGTTCGTGGCCGACCAGCTCGAGCGGGTGTCGTTGTCGTTCCTGGTGGACGACCTGGAGATCCGGCGCGGCGGGGTGGCCGCCAACATCTGCTTCGGGCTGGCCTCGCTGGGCAGGCGCTCCGTGCTGGTCGGCGCGGTGGGGGTGGACTTCGCGGAGTATCGTTCCTGGCTCGACCGCGCCGGCGTGGATACGCAGTCGGTGCACGTCTCGGAGCTCAAGCACAGCGCCCGCTTCGTCTGCACCACGGACGCGGACCAGAACCAGCTGGCTTCGTTCTATCCGGGAGCGATGGGCGAGGCGCGCAACATCGAGCTGGGGCCGATCGCCAAGCGCGTGGGCGGCCTCGATCTGGTGCTCATCAGCCCGAACGATCCCGAGGCCATGCTTCGCCACACCCGCGAGTGCCGGGAGCGTGGGCTGCCCTTCGCCGCCGACCCGTCCCAGCAACTGGCCTGGCTGGACGGCGAGGCGATACGGGAGCTGGTCAACGGCGCTGCGTTCCTGTTCACCAACGAGTACGAGCGGGCGCTGATCGAGCAGAAGTCCGCCTGGAGCAGCGACGAGCTGCTGGATCGGGTGGACGTGCGGGTGACCACGCTCGGGGCAGCCGGCGCGCTGATCGAGCGGCGCGGGGAGCCCGACATCCGGGTGCCGGTCTGCCGAGAGGAGCGCAAGGCCGATCCGACCGGGGTGGGGGACGCCTTCCGCGCCGGCTTTCTGGCCGGCCTGTCCGCCGCCCTGCCGCTGGAGCGCTCGGCCCAGCTCGGCAGTCTGCTGGCGACCTACGCCATCGAAACGGTCGGCACCCAGGAGTACTCCTTCACGGCGGAGGAGTTCGTGAGGCGGTTCGCCGGGGAGTTCGGCCCGGACGCCGCCGATGAGATCCGTTCGCACGTGCGCGACACCGCCGCCTGACCGGCGGTCGGACCTGCCTTCAGCTGGGCGGGCTGCGCCGCACCGTGTAGGCGACGCCGCCCGCGACGGGAGACTCGCCCACGTAGTCGTGGCCACGCATCCGGCACCACACCGGGATGTCGGTGCGGGCGGCGATGTCGTCGGACAGAACGGCGACGGTTGCGCCGGGCGGCACCTCGCCGATGTGCTTGGCCAGCTCGATCACCGGGATGGGGCAGCCCCGACCCAGCGTGTCCAGCGTGAGCGCGGGCTGCTCTTCGACGGGCTCCCCGGCATTCACAGCTCAGCCACCCCGGCGGCGACCCGCAGTCGGGCGACGATCGCGACCACGGTCGCCATGAAGCGCTCGAGGTCGGCGTCCGACACCCCGGCGTGCAGCGAGACCCGCACGTTGCCCGACGTCAGCACCTGCATCGCCTCCAATACATGGCTTGGCGCGAGCGTCTCGCTGCTGCAGGACGACCCGGACGACACCGCGAAGCCGGCCCGGTCGAGCTCGGTGAGCAGCGCCTCTCCGTCCACGTAGAGGCAGGAGAACGTCACGAGGTGCGGCAGGCGGGCTGTCGGGGAGCCGACGACCTCGACGTCGGGGATGCGGCGCGGGATCTCCGAGCGCAGCCAGTCGGTCCGGGCGGACAGTTCGGCGGCCTCGGCCTCCATCTCCTGCTGCCTGGCCTGGAGGGCGGCTGCGGCGGCGACGATGGCCGGGACGTTCTCGAACCCGGGAACCCGCCGGAACTCCCGCGGGTCGGCAGGCAGCGGAGATCGCCAGCGGACGCCCTTGCGGACGAGGAGGACCCCCACGCCGGGCGGTCCGCCCCACTTGTGAGCGCTGGCGGTGAGCAAGGACACGCCCCAGGCACCGACGTCGACCGGTGCCCGTCCGACGGACTGAGCGGCGTCAACGTACAGCGGTACGCCCGCCCCCCGGCAGGCCTCGGCCACCTCGGCCACCGGTTGCAGCGTTCCCACTTCGTGGCTGGCGCTGATCAGGCAGGCGAGGGCCGTGTCCGGCCGCAGGGCCGCCCGGTAGTCCGCTGCCTGCACCCGGCCGAGCCGGTCCACCGGCACCAGCGAGCGCTCCGCGCCGTCGGCCACGGCGGCGTCCGCGGCGTACAGCACGCAGGAGTGCTCGATGGCGCTGACCACCAGGTGCCGGCCGATCCGCCGGCGGCCGGCCAGCCCGCCCAGCACCGCCAGCTGCGCGGCCGCCGTGCCGGACGCCGTGAAGGACACCTCGTCCGGACGCGCGCCCAGCGCGCCGGCGACGGTCTCCCGTGCCGCATCGAGCAGCAGCCGCGCCCGACGGCCGGCCGTGTACAGCTTCCCGGGGTCGGCCCAGCCGTCCTGGAT
>JALYNC010000111.1 GCA_030773415.1 Actinomycetota bacterium | reverse complement strand
GCCCCGACGCGGGTCGGGGCGCACGGAGTGGAGCCCGGAGCGGCAACCGCCTGACGCCCTACCTGTTTCTGGCGCCGTACCTGACGCTGTTCACGGTGTTCGTTCTCGCGCCAGCGGTCTACGGCTTCTGGATCAGCCTGCACGACTGGGATATCACCCTTCCCGGCAAGCCGTTCGTCGGGCTGGACAACTACACCGAGCTGTTCAATCCGGACTCGCTCTACGGGTCCAGCTTCTGGCAGGCGATGAAAGCCACCGCCATCTTCACGGTGCTCAGCGTGCCTCTGCTGCTGACCGTCCCGCTGCTGGTCGCGCTGCTCATGAACGCGCGCTTTCCCGGACGGAACTTCTTTCGGGCCGTGTACTTCGCCCCGTACGTCCTCGGCGTGGCCGTCATCGCGGTGCTGTGGCGCTACCTGCTCGACACCCAGGTCGGCCTGGTCAACCAGTACCTCGGCCTGACCGGCATCGAGAACATCGCGTGGCTGACCCGGCTGCCCTGGGCATGGGTGGCACTGGTCGGCGTGACCGTGTGGTGGACGTTGGGCTTCAACGCGGTCATTTACCTCGCCGGTCTGCAGGACATCCCCAAGGAGCTCTACGAGGCCGCCCGCGTCGATGGAGCCACCCGGTGGCAGCGATTCCGGCATGTGACGCTGCCCGGGTTGCGTCCCGTGCTGTTGTTCGTCACCAGTGTGACGATCATCGCTTCGGCGAACATGTTCGGCCAGTCCTACCTGATGACCGCCGGCGGCCCGGGCAGTGAGACCCGGACGGCGATCTACTACGTCGCCGAGACGGGGCTGAAGACCTTCACCATGGGCGCGGCCTCCGCCATGAGCTTCATTCTCACGGCATTCCTGGTACTCATCAGCCTGGGTGTGTTCTTCCTGTTCCGTGAGAAGGAGGCGAAGTAATGGCCACGGTTCTTGCGGAGAAGCCGGCCGCCGCGAGCACTCCGGCAGCTCCACGTGAGCGCGACCGGGCACCGGCCGGCAAGCGGATGGGGCTGTACGCGGCGCTGATCGGGCTGACCGTCGTCTTCATCAGTCCGCTGCTGTTCATGCTGTCGACGTCGTTCAAGACGCGTGCCGGCGCGGTGTCTACGACCCCGCAGTGGATTCCCAATCCGTTCACCACGCAGGCATATCAGGCCATCTTCGGGTCCGAGGCCAGCCCGGTGCTCCGGTGGTTCGCCAACAGCCTTCTCGCCGCTTCCGCGCACGCGGTGCTCGTGGTCGCCACCGCGGCGCTGGCGGCCTACGCCCTGGCCCGGATGGATTTCCGGGGTAAGCGGGTGCTGTTCTCGCTGATCGTGGCGACACTGTTCATTCCGCCGGTGATTCTCATGATCCCTAATTACGTGATCGTGAGTGAGCTGCGGTGGCTGGACACGCTGCTCTCCATCATCGTGCCGACTGCCGCCGGAGCCTTCGGCGTGTTCTTCCTGCGGCAGTTCTTCTCCACCCTGCCCAAGGAGCTGGAGGAGGCCGCGCTGCTGGACGGCGCGAACCGGTGGCAGATCTTCTACAAGGTCATTCTTCCGTTGTCCAAGCCACCGCTGGTCACCCTTGCGCTGCTGTCGTTTCTGACCAACTGGAACGACTTCCTGTGGCCGGTCTACGTACTGTTCAGCCCTGAGATGCAGACCCTGCAGTCGGGCCTGTCCACGCTGCAGACCGCGAATGCCGTCCGGTACGACCTGTTGATGGCCGGGGCGGTGATGGCGAGCGCGCCGGTGCTGCTGCTGTTCGTCTTCGCGCAGCGGTTCGTCATCGAAGGGGTCTCGCGCAGCGGTCTGAAGGGGTGACGGTGCCGGACGACCGATCGCCGGTCACCTACCGGAACCCGGTCTACGACCGATACTTCGCCGATCCGTTCGTGCTGCTGGTCGGCGAGCAGTACTACGCGTACGGGACGCGGGATCCGGCCGACAAGGGCACGTTCGACGTGCTGCGGTCGTCCGACCTGGTGAGCTGGGAGCGGGTGGGCCGGGCACTGGACCCGCTCGGCAGCCCGGACGCGGAGGACTACTGGGCGCCGGAGGTGGCGCACGCCGACGGCCGGTTCTACATGTACTACTCGGCGGGGCGGGGGGACGCCGGCCACTACATCCGGGTGGCGGTGGCGAGCGATCCGGTCGGTCCCTTCGTGGACCAGGGGGTCGCCGTGACGCCGCAGGGGGCGTTCGGCATCGACGCGCATCCGTTCCAGGACGACGACGGCACGTGGTACCTGTTCTACGCGCGAGACCTGCTCGACGGCGATCGCCCCGGCACCACCATCGCCGTGGACCGGCTGACCACCATGACCTCCCTCAGGGGCGAGCCGCGGACGGTGGTCCGGCCGACGGCGGACTGGCAGCTCTACCTCGCGCAGCGCCAGATCTACGGCCAGGTCTTCGACTGGCACACCGTCGAGGGGCCGTTCGTGCGCAAGCACGCCGGGCGCTACTACTGCCTGTACTCGGGCGGCAATTGGCAGCAGGCCAACTACGGCGTCTCGTACGTGGTGGCTGACTCGCCACTGGGGCCGTGGCACGCACCCGATGCGGCCGGGCCGACCATCCTGCAGGGCGTCCCCGACGCCGTCATCGGTCCCGGGCACAACAGCGTGGTGACCGGTCCCGATGGCGAGGACTGGCTGGTCTACCACGCCTGGGACCCGCAGCTCACCGCCCGGCGGATGTGCATCGATCGGCTGGTGTGGGGTCCGGACGGGCCTGCGCGCTCCGGACCCTCCCAGGGGCCACAGCACGGGCCGCAGCCGGCTCCGCGGTAGTCCGTTCGTCAGGGTCAGCGGTCTGCAGTCTCGTCAGACGACGAACTGCTCGCGCAGCACGCGCTCCTCGAAGCTCTGCCGGGGGTCGAACAGCAGGGTCATCGGCCGGTCGCGCGCCTCCCGGATCTCAACGGCCTCCACCTCCACCACCTCGCGCTGGTCGGCGCTGACGACCACGGGGCGCTTGTGCCGCTCCATCACCTCGAACCGCACCACGGCCTTGCGATCCAGCAGGGCACCCGTCCAGCGCCGTGGCCGCAACGGGCAGATCGGGGTGAGGGCCAGGACGTGCGCCGACAGCGGGACGATAGGGCCGTTCGCGGACAGGTTGTAGGCCGTGGAGCCGGCCGGCGTAGAGACCATGACACCGTCACCGGCCAGCTCCTCGAGCCGGACGCGGCCGTCGACCAGCACGCGGACGCGGGCCGACTGCTGACTCTGCCGGCGCAGCGCCACCTCGTTGAGCGCCAGCGCGGTCAGCATCCGGCCGCCCTCGAAGAAGGCGTCCATGCGCAGTGGGTAGATGACGGTCTGGTTCGCCACCCGGATCCGGTTGTGCAGGTCGTCGGCGGACCAGTCGTTCATCAGGAAGCCGGTCCGGCCCCGGTGCAGGCCGAAGACGGGCGGCGGGGTGGCGGAGCCGCACTCCAGGAGCCGGTGCATCGCGTCGATCAGCTCGCCGTCGCCGCCGACCACCACGACGACGTCAGCCGCCTCCAGCGGGACGGTGGCGTAGCGGGCGGTGAGCTCCCGGTAGGCGTGCTGCGCCGACGGGGCGGAGCTGCCCACGATCGCCAGCGACATGCGCTGGGACAGCGGAGTGCGGCGCGGTGGCGTAGCCGGCATGGCGCGCGTCCAGTCTCGCTCAGGCGCCGATGGCGTGTACGCCACCGTCCACGTAGACCACCGAGCCGGTCGTGGCGGGGAACCAGTCCGAGAACAGGGCGACGCACGCGCGGGCGGTCGGCTCCGCGTCGTCGACGTTCCAGCCGAGCGGGGCGCGGGACGACCAGACGTTCTCGAACTCCTCGAAGCCGGGAATCCCCTTGGCCGCCACGGTTCGCAGCGGGCCGGCCGAGACCAGGTTGACGCGGATCGACCGCTCGCCGAGGTCGCGCGCGAGGTAGCGCGTGCACGACTCCAAGCCTGCCTTGGCAACGCCCATCCAGTCGTACACCGGCCAGGCGACCCGGGCGTCGAAGTCCAGACCGACGATCGAACCGCCGGACTCCATCAGCGGAAGGCAGGCCCGGGACAGGGCGGCCATCGAGTACGTGGAGATCTGCAGGGCGGTGGCGACGTCCTCCCAGGGCGTCTTCAGCAGGTCGCCGCCCAGCGCGCTGCCCGGGGCGAACCCGATGGCGTGCAGCACGCCGTCCAGGCCGTCGACGTGCTCACGGACCTTGCCGGCGAGCGCGTCGAGGTCCTCGGTGCTGGTGACGTCCAGGCTCAGCACCGGAGCCTCCTGCGGTAGCCGCTTGGCGTAACGCCCCGTGATCGACAAACCGCGGCCGAAGCCGGTGAGCAGCACGGTCGCTCCCTGCTCCTGCGCCAGCCGGGCCACCGTGAACGCGATGGACGCCTCCGTCAGCACACCGGTGACCAGGAGACGCTTGCCCTCCAGCAGCCCTGCCATCTGTTCTCCGTTCGCTTCGCGCCGCAGGATTGCGGTTCGTGCCGTTCAGTGGCCCATATCACTTCAGTAGCCTCTGACTTCAGTGGCCTCTGACTTCAGTGGCCCATGCCCAGGCCGCCGTCGATCGGAACGACGGCGCCGGTGATGTACGCGGCGCCCTCGCCGGCCAGGAACGTGACCACCTGCGCCACCTCGTCCGGCGTGGCGTAACGGCCCAGCGGGATCGCGCCCAGCAGCTCCGTCCGGCGGGCCTCGGGCAGCTCGGCCGTCATGTCCGTCTCGACGAAGCCGGGCGAGACAACGTTGGCGGTGATCCCCCGGGAGCCCAGCTCGCGGGCCAGCGAGCGCGCCATGCCGATCAGCCCCGCCTTGGAGGCCGCGTAGTTCACCTGCCCGGCCGAGCCCATCATCGCCACCACCGAGGAGACGAAGACGATCCGGCCCGAGCGGGCCCGCAGCATGCCGCTGGTGGCCCGGCGGGCCACCCGGTACGCGCCGGTCAGGTTGGCGTCGAGGACGGCGGTGAAGTCCTCCTCCGACATGCGCAGCAGCAGGGTGTCGCGGGTGATACCAGCGTTGGCCACCAGCACCTCGACGCGGCCCTGCTCCGCCTCGACGGCCGTGAAAGCGGCGTCCACGTCGGCCGCGGAAGTCACGTCACACCGCACGCCGAAGAACCCCTGGGGCGGCTCCCCGCTGCGATAGGTGACGGCAACGGAGTCACCGGCGTCAGCGAATGCCCGGGCGATCGCCAGGCCGATGCCGCGGTTGCCGCCCGTGACCAGCACCGACCTGCCCATGGGTTCCTCCTCCGTCCCCCGTGCGCTGCTGTGGCGCCCCACTCTGCCAGCCGGTGCTCGGCGGGCCCGGCAGGGGTATCCCCAATGTCTCGCCCGGGAGGAGCGGATGGACGGTCGTCGCTTGATCAAGGTCAGCAAGTACCTGTCCCGGCATCTACGGCACCAGCCGGACCGCCTGGGGCTGCAGCTCTCGCCCGGCGGCTGGGTGGACGTGGCCGACCTGCTGGCCGCCTGCAACGGGCGCGGCTTCGCGCTGACCAGGGACGAGCTGACCGAGGTCGTAGCGCGCAATGACAAGTCCCGGTTCTCCTTCGACGCCTCAGGCGACCGGATCCGGGCCAACCAGGGGCATACCGTGCCGGTCGACCTGCAGTTGCCGCCCGCGCAGCCACCGCAGGTGCTGTTCCACGGCACGGGCGAGGGGTCGGTGCCGGCGATCCTGCGCGAGGGACTCCGACCGCGGGGACGCCACGCCGTCCACCTGTCCGGCGACGTCGATACCGCCCGGCGGGTCGGAGCCCGCCACGGCCGGCCCGCCGTGCTGACGGTCAGGGCCGGCGCGCTGGCCGCAGCCGGCGCGCGCTTCACCGTCAGTGCGAACGGCGTCTGGCTGGTGGACCACGTGCCGGCCGCCTACCTCGACGTGTTGCCGTGACGGCCCGCAGCTTCCTGACGCCGGCTGCGTGTTGCCGGCTCCGTGTTGCCGCTCCCTGTTGCCGGCCCCCGGTGGAGCTGCGGCGGGGCGCGCGCAGGATGAGCCAGACTGTGGCCATGGCGAACGACCCGGATCTGCCGCCCGCGGTCGTCGGCGGCCAGTGCTCGGCGAGGGGCTGCCGGCAGTCGGCGCTGTGGCTGCTGGTGTGGAACAACCCCAAGCTGCACACGGCCGGACGCGAGAAGCGGTGGGCCGCCTGCGACGAACACCGGCCCACCCTTGGCGCGTTCCTCGACGCTCGCGGATTTCTGCGTCGCGTCGAGCCGGTGCCCGCCATCGCCGGCGACGAGTAGCCCCGGACGTGGAAGCCGGCGACGGCTCGTGGCCGCATCCCCGAGGCCTTGCTCGGGCCGGCATCCCAGCCGGCATCCCAGCCGGCTCGGGCCGGCATCCCAGCCGGCGTCAGACCAGCGGCAGGGCGAGCGCCTCCGGAACTCCTTCGCCGTGCGGCGGTAGGGCCACGATGACGTCCGAACGCGCGAGGCCGCGCAACATGGCAGCTCCCCCGTAGCCGGTGGGCTCGGCCTCGTCCCCGACCAGGCGAGCAGTGATCAGCCGCGTCGTTCCCGGCCGGGGCTGCACCGACGGTGGCAGACGCACCGGTCGTAGCGACGGCAGCGGCCGGCCGGAGGTCGCTGCGAGCACGCTGGCCAGGCAGGTGATGACACCAGCAACGGCGGCCAGGGGGTTACCAGGCAGGCCCATCAACCACCGGCCGTCCGGTAGCAGCGCCAGCGTCTGCGGGCGTCCTGGCCGGCACAGCACCCCGTCCACCACCGGCTCGGCCGCCAGTTCCTTCAGCACCGCGGGAAGGTGGTCGGCCGGACCGACCGAGCTTGCGCCACTGGTGACGACGATGTCGGCCACCGCCTGCTCCACCGCCTCCACCAGCGCACCGCGCACGTCCGGGATGTGGCGTACCGACACCACCGTTCCGCCGTAGCCTTCGACAAGCCCGGGCACCAAGGGCCCGACGGCGTCGCGGATGCGGCCGCCGCGCGGCAGCCCGGACTGCAGCAGCTCGTCGCCCGTAACGAGCAGCGCTACCCGCGGCCGGGGGATCACCCACAGCTCGTCGAGCCCTACCGCGGCGGCCAGGCCCAGCACCGCGGAGGTGACCGGCGTACCCGGTGGGAGCAGCTCGTCACCGGCGCGGCACTCCTCACCTCCCCGCCGGATGTGCCGGCCCGGCTCCACCTGCCCCGTCAGATAGTCCAAGTCGACGGATGCCTGCTCGTAGGGCAGAACGGCGTCCACACCGGCCGGGACGACCGCGCCGGTGGCGATCTCCACCGCCTCACCGGGCAGCGGCGTGCGACCGGAGTCGGTGCCGGCCAGCCGCTGGCCGACCACGCGCCACGGCGCCTGGCCGGCGACCGCGAAGCCGTCCATCGCGGACGTGTCGAAGGGCGGAAGCGGGCTCGCAGCGTTCAGTGGCTCGGCCAGGACGCCTCCGCGGGCGTCCGCCAGCGGAAGCGAGCGGGACGGCAGCGCCGCGGCGCTGCGGTAGGCGTGCCTCCGCGCCTCGTGCCATGGCAGGGCACCCGGCCCGCACGAGTCGCGTGGGAGCGGCGTCACTCCGGCGACGGCTGCTCGGCGCCGGCTTCGCCGGGACGGGACGACAGAGCCGTGGCGCCCGTCCGTTCGGGCAGCGCCGCCCGCTCGGCGGCCTGAATTCCTGCCGCCGTCTGCGGCCACGACTCGACAAGGGCGAGTACCCGCTCGCAGGCGTTGCGGACGTCCTGCTCGTTGCCGCCGGCCCGCCCTGCGGCCAGCCCGACCAGGTAGGTCGTCAGCGGCGCCGCCGGGCGGGCGACGCCGTGCGCGACATCGCGGGCCACGTCGAGCAGCAGCTTGCGGTCCAGACCCTCCAGGCCGAGGTCGCGGCACACCGCCGCCGTCCACTCGTCGAGCGCATTCACGCCAGTTCCCTCGCTTGTCGTAGCTCGTCGGATGTGTCGCAGTCCATCCAGGGCGGCGGAGACCCGGGAAGGCGCAGCCGGCGCACGTGGAGGCTAGCGAGCGCCCGTCCGATGCGAGCGCCGGGCTGCAGGTCCAAGCCGCGTAGGAGCTCGGTCCGCCAGATGCCCAGCAGGATCTGATCCCGCCGGTCGTCGTCGACCGCCAGCGCCCCGTCCACCTCGGCAGCGGCCTCCCGCAGCGTGCGAATCGCCTCGGCCGTCAGGAACGGCAGGTCACCGGCGAGCAGGGCGACGAACTCGGCCGTCACCATGGGGAGCGCAGCGGCGAGCGCCGGTGCGGGGCCGCCTCCCGGCGGGTCCTCCCGAACCCACTCGTCCACCGTCGCAAGCTCCCGGCGGGGGCCGACCACGATGCGCCGGCCGGCATCGGGAACCGCCGACAAGACCCGCTCGAGCAGCGACAGTGAACCGACGAGCTGGCCAGGCTTGTCGACGCCGCCGAGGCGGCGGGCCGCTCCCCCGGCCAGGATCACCGCGTCGTACGGCGGCAGGCTCATCCTCCGATGGCCGACATGGGGCGAACCGGCTGCAGGAACGCCGGGTCGTCTATGCCGTGTCCGGCGCGCTTGCCCCGCACGGCGGTGACCCAGCGCTCGGCGAGGTCGGAGTCGCTGGCGCCGGACCGCAGCGCCGGACGCAGATCGGACTCCTCGGTGGCGAACAGGCAGTTCCGGATCTGCCCGTCGGCGGTGAGCCGCACCCGGTCGCACGACCCGCAGAACGGCCGGCTGACCGCACCGATGATGCCCACGCGCGCCGGCCCGCCGTCGATCAGCCACGTCTCGGCCGGGGCGGACCCTCTGCCCGGCTCGGGCGTCAGCGACCAGTGCGGCTGCAGGTGCTCCAAGATCTCCTCGACCGTCACCATGCGCTCCCGCTCCCACGCGTGCTGGGCGTCCAACGGCATCTGCTCGATGAAACGCAGCTCGTAGCCGCGCTCCAGGCAGTACCGCAGCAGCGGCACGGCGTCGTCGTCGTTGATCCCCCGCATGAGGACGGCGTTGACCTTCACCGGCGTCAGGCCGGCCGCCGCGGCGGCGGCCAGGCCGTCCAGTACCTCCGGCAGCCGGTCGCGCCGGGTCAGCTCGGCGAACTTCGCCCGATCCACGGTGTCGAGCGAGACGTTGACCCGGTCGAGCCCGGCGGCACGCAGGGCCGGCGCGATCCGCGCCAGCCCGATGCCATTGGTGGTCAGCGACAGCTCCGGACGGGGGCGCAGCTCGGCGACGCGCCGCACGATGTCCACGACCCCGGGGCGCACCAGCGGCTCGCCACCGGTGAACCGCACTTCGGTGACGCCCAGCGAGACGGCCACGCCGATCAGGCGGACCAGCTCGTCGTCGGTGAGCAGCTCGTCCTTGGGCAGCCAGGCGAGCCCTTCGGCGGGCATGCAGTAGGTACAGCGCAGATTGCACTTGTCGGTCAACGACACGCGCAGATCCGTGGCGACCCGCCCGAAGCGGTCGACCAGCATTCCGGGCCCCCTAGCTCGATACGCCCAGACTACGCCCGGACCTTCCGGTGCAACGCGTCAGCGCGCACGGTCCTTCCCTGGGCGTCCAGTCGCTCCAGCAGCGGCACGGCGACCCGGCGTGACGTACTCAGCACCTGACGCGCCTCGCTGAGGGTGAACGGCTGGTCCAGCTCCGCCAGTCGCGCCACGGCGGCGTCCTCCGCTTCGGGCAGCAGGAACACGCCCTCGGCGATGCGCAGCAGGCGTCCGTCCCGGACGGCGGCTGCCAGCACGGCCGGCCCCAGCTGCAGGCGCTCCAGCTCGGCCGCCTCGGGGGCGGCGAAGGGTTCCGTCTGCAGCCGCGAGACCAGCACGTCCAGCCCGGGAGGGAACTGGACAGCCGCCCCTGCCGGTCGCAGTCGGCCCCGGTCGGCTTCCACACCATCCGTTGCCGTGGCCAGCGGGTCGACCAGGGCGGCTTCCGGAAGGCCCAGCGACCGCGCAGCCGCGGCCGCCGACAACCCGGCATCCAACGGGTTCTCGTCGGCGTGACGGCGGACCAGCTCCTGAAGCCGAACCGCGAGCGCGCTCCAGTGCCCGGCATCGATCAACCACCCCGCGTGCTCCACCGCACCAGCGGGTGCCGCGTCGCCCGGTGCGAGCACCCCGGCCGCCACCAGGTCGGCCCGGCGGACCAGCACCCGGCGACGCACCTCGCCGGCGGGGTCGGCTGCTCCGGTGACGTCGTCCAGCTCCGCCGCCCGCACCCGGGCGGCGCCGCGGCGGCGTAACGCCGGCGGCAGGACGTCGAGCACGGTCACGCCAGCGGGAATCGAGGACGCCCCGGGGTTGCGCAACAGGGCGACGTCCCCCGGCCGCAGCGGAAGCGGCGTCTCGAGCTGCAGTCGAGCGGTGTCCGGGCCGAGAGGGCGCACGCGCACCGGCACGGCGGCCGAACCGACGTGCAGGACCAGCCCGGCCGGCAGCTGGGCCGGCGCGCTTCCGCGCAGCCGGACGTCGATCTGATCGGGCATCGGCCACCGGTTGGGCGTGAGCAGCGCGTTGCCCCGGTGCAGCTCGTCCGCCTCGACCCCGCGCAGGTTCACCGCCACCCGGGCCACCGGCTCCACCTGCTCGCGCGCCTGTTGCAGGCTTTGCAGGCCACGCACCCGCACGGCGCTGCCGGTGTGCGCGATCTGCAGGGTGTCCCCCACCCGGATGGTTCCGGCGCCGAGCGTTCCCGTCACAACCGTGCCGCTACCCCGGATGGTGAAGACCCGGTCCACCCACAACCTGACATCGGCCGCCGGGCGCGGCGCCGGCAGTCCGGCGAGCAGCTCGTCGACGGCATCCCGGAGGGCCTCCATCCCCTCGCCGGTGACGGCGCTCACCGCCACGTCGGGAATGCCCTCCAGGGTTGTCCCGGCCAGGTGCTCGCGCGCCTCGGCGAGCGCCAGCTCCGGCTCCATCGCGTCGCTCCGGGTGATCACCAGGATGCCGGCCCGTACCCCGAGGGCGTCGAGCGCCGCCAGATGCTCGGCGGACTGCTGCTGCCACCCCTCGTCCGCCGCGACGACGAACAGCACGGCCGGCACCGGCCCGACCCCGGCCAGCATGTTGCCCACGAACCGGGCGTGCCCGGGCACGTCGACGAAGGCAACCGTGCGCCCGGACGGCAGGTCACACCAGACGAAACCGAGATCGATCGTCATGCCGCGGCGCCGCTCCTCGGCCCAGCGGTCCGGCTCCATGCCGGTCAGCGTCCGGACCAGCGTCGACTTGCCGTGGTCGACGTGGCCGGCCGTCGCTACGACGTACATCAGGCTCCGTCCGGGTACATCAGGTTCCGTCCGGAACCGCAATGAGCTCTGGAACCGCAGCGGCGACCGCGACGACCGCAGCGGCGAGATCGCCGTCCCGGTCAAGCGGGACGCAGCGCAGGTCCAGCAGGCACCGGCCTCGCTCGACCCGCCCGACGACCGGCGGCCGGCCCAGCCGCAGCGGTGTCGCCAGGCTCTCCGCCACCGCCACGGCCCAACCGGGCAGCGCCACCCCCGGGGCGCCGCCGCCCCCGACGGCGCCTGCGCTGGGGACCACCTCGGCCGGCACGCCCGCGGCCGTCAGGTGCTGGGCCACCTCGTCGGCCCGGCGGCGTAGCAGCGCCCGGTCCGCCGCGAGCGCGCCACGTGTCGGGGAGTCGCCGGCTCGCAGCGTCGCCTCGAGTGCCGCCAGGGTCAGCTTGTCGACCCGCAGTGCCCGGTAGAGCGGGTGTCTGCGCAGCGTCCCCACCACCGCCGCGCTCCCCAGAACGATGCCGGCCTGCGGTCCACCGAGGAGCTTGTCCCCGCTGCTGGTGACCGCCGCCGCCCCGGCCGTCAAAGCGGTGGTCGCGTCGGGCTCGTCCGGCAGCAGTGGATCGGGCGCCAGCAACCCTGATCCGATGTCGACGATCAGGGGCACGCCGAGCCGGGCGAGGTCGGCCCAGGCCGCACTGGACGTGAAGCCCTCGAGGCGGAAGTTCGACGGATGAACCTTCAGGATGCAGCCGGTCTGCGGGCCGATCGCGTCGGCGTAGTCCCGCGCGTGCGTGCGATTGGTGGTGCCGACCTCGCGAATGCGCGCGCCGGTGGACTCCAGCAGCTCCGGAAGCCGGAAACCGTCGCCGATCTCCACCAGCTCACCGCGGCTGACGAGCACCTCACGTCCCCGCGCCAGCGCCGTGATCGCCAGGATCAGCGCGCCCGCGCCGTTGTTCACCACCAGGGCGGCTTCCGTTGCGGGAACGCTTGCCCTCAGGGCTTCCAGGGTGCCTCTGCCGCGGTCCGCCCGCCGGCCGGAGGCCAGGTCGTACTCGACATCGACGTATCCGGCGGCCGCGGTGACGGCTTCGCTCGCAGCCGCCGACAACGGGGCGCGCCCGAGATTCGTATGCAGCACCACTCCGGTGGCGTTGATCACCGGTCGCAATGTGGTTGCCGTCTCTGGGAGCGCCGCCAGAACCGCGTCGACGACCGCCTCGGGAGCGATCGACCCGGATCGAACACGCTGCTGCGCTTCGACGACCGCCGCCTTGACGGTTCGCCGGCTCAGCCGCTGCAGCGCCGGAGCCACCCGGGGATCGGCCAGCACGGCGTCGGTGCGCGGTATCCGCCGGCGCGTGTCGTCGGTCACCGGCTCACAGTACGGCCGCGGCAGGGACACCGGACAGGCGATCGCTGAGCCAGGCGATAGTCGAGCCAGGCGATCGTCGGTGGACCCTCCATCCGTCGCTGAACGACGTGGAGCTGGGCACCCGGATGGTGACTCACAGTGACATAACTCCTAAACCATGACGCTCGCCACAGCGTGCGGGGGTCCCCTCGCTGCCGTTCTTCGTCACTGAATGTGTGCCGAGTCACAGCGCACATCGAAATCTTGCGGCCGCTGCGGCGTTGGAACAGGTGTACCAACCGGTACCGACACAGAAAGGACATGGACCACACAATGGATCTCATGACCAGCACGCACGCCCGAGGACGGCGCCAGGGTAAGATCGCCCGGCTGTTCGCCTCGGACAAGAAGCTGACGCACAGCAGCCCCTACCGCTGGGTGCGCTAGCCGTAGAGGCGCACCGTCGCGCGTGACCGACAGGGCTGTGTCCGGATGGGCACAGCCCTTCCCGGTCCGGGCCGGACCATCCGGGCTGCGGCGGCCCGCGCAAGGACCGTTCAGAACGAGGTTTGGGCCGGCGCCGGCGGAGCGACAAAGACTGTATTGGTTCGACCGCACGACGCCCGGTTGCCTCGCCGGGCGGCACCACTCCCGATAGCCGGTCAGATCGGCTCCACCAGTCAATTGCTCACAGTCACGCCTCTTGACCTGTGAGTAATTGACTTCTAGGCTGGCGTTCACGTCGGCCGCCTTCCTCCCTGAGGCCGGCCGGCGCAGACGTAGCAGCCCGGCGCCGATCAGCTGACAGCAGAAGTACCGCACCACCTGAAGGCGCACACGAACCTGAAGGCGCACGAGAACGCACCGCAGCAGCGCTGGCGGGGTCACGTCCACAGCCGTGACCCCGCCAGCGGCGTTTTCCGGGCCGGTCGCGGTAGCTTGACGGGTGTGCGGAGCCTGCACGCCGGCCGTCAGGAGTAGGTCGTGGCAGCCAGCGCGAACGCCAGCGCCAGCCCGCTGCCGCCCGCTATATACCGCAGGCCCTGTCCGGGCAGCCGCCGGGCGATTGCCGGCCCGGTCCAGCCGCCGACCAAGAAGCCACAGGCCAGCGGCACGAGCGACGCCCAGTGCACCGGTCCGAACAGGACGAAACCGACGGCCGCCACGGTGTTCGCCGTTCCGGTGAGCATGTTCTTGAGCGCGTTCACCTGTACCAGCGGGCGGTCGAACATCATCCCCAGCACTGCGAGCATGAGCACCCCCCCGGCGGCACCGAAGTACCCCACGTACACCGAAACGGCGAACGCCACCAGCAGCAGCAAAGGGCTGCCCGGGCGGGGGCTCGTTCCCAGCCGTGCCACGAGTTGCGGTTGCACCAGCAGCAACAGTGCCGAGCCGCCGATCAGGACCGGGGCCACGAGTTCGAAGGCGGCCGGCGGCAGTGCCAGCAGAAGGGCGGCTCCAGCCGCACCGCCGGCACCGGCCAGGATCGCCATCCGCAGGACGGTGCCCCACTGACCGCGAAGCTCCCCACGCGAACCGACGGCTGCACCGACCGCGTTCGACACGAGGGCGACTGTGTTCGTGGCGTTGGCGGCAAGGGGTGACAGACCGGCCCCCAGCAGCGCCGGATACGTCACCAGCGACGCCAGGCTCACCACGGTGCTCAGCACGCCGCCGGCTACGCCCGCGAGGACGAGCAGCGCCACATCCGCCGGGATCACGGCCGGACGGCGACGTCCCAGAACGCCAGTTCGTGGTCCATCCCGGCGCGGAACAGCTCTGCGGCCCGAGCCCGGGACAGCCCGCGCGACGCGGCCGCCTCGTCGAGCATCGTGGCGCACGCGGCCGCCAGGGCCGCGAACTCCGGCGCGGCGTACGTCTGCACCCACCTGGCGTAACGGGAACCGGCCGGGACGTCCGCGGCCAGCCGCTGCCCGAGCGCGGAGTAGCCCCACATGCACGGCAACAGGGCGGACAGGCCTTCGGCGTAGTTCCCCGCCGCATCCAGCAGGAACGCGGTGTACGCGGAACAGGCGCGGTTCTTGCGGGCACCGCCGAGGTCCGCGCTGAACTCGGCGGCCAACTCCCGATGCAGGTCGAGCTCGTCGTGCCAGGTGGCGTGCGCCAGGTCGACGAGCATCCCGAGATGGTTGTCCGGCGCCTGCCAGGCGAGCTTGCTGAACACGCGCACGTAGTCGAGCAGGAACAGGTAGTCCTGCTCCAGCCAGGCACGGAAGACCGGCTCGGGCAGCGTCCCACTGCGGATGCCGGCCACCGTGGGGTGGCGCAACTGCTCGTCCAGCAGCGGCTGGCCCAGCTCGATCAGGTCAGCGGACAGGGACACGAGTGCGCCTCGAATTTCAGCCGTTGAGGTAGATGCCGAGCCGCTTCGCCGCCTGGTACTCGTAGGTCTCGCGAGTCACCAGCTTCAGGCCGCCGACGGCTTCGGCTATCGGGACCGTCTCCATGACGTTGTCCCGGGATGCGATCATGACATTGAACTCCCCAGCGTCGTAGGCGAGCATCGCCTGCACGCCGTACCGCTTGGCGAGAATGCGGTCCTGCGATGTCGGTGACCCGCCGCGCTGTGTGTGGCCCAACACGACGTTGCGCATCTCGAACTCGCCAGGCGCCAGCGAGTCCACCGTCCGGATCAGGTGCTCCGATACGCCGCCGAACACCGTCTCGGAGGACGTCACGCTGCTGCGGTGGCTGAACTCCTGACCACCCAGCCTGGCACCCTCGGCCACGACCACGATGTTGGATCGCCGGCGATCGGCCTGACGGCTGCGCAGATATCCGAGGAAGTGCTCGACGTCGAAGTCGAACTCGGGAAGCACGATGGCGTCGGCGCCCGCCGCGAATCCGGCGTACAGCGAGATCCAGCCGGCGTGCCGCCCCATGCACTCGATGAAAAAGGTGCGGTCGTGGGAGCTCGCGGTCGTGTGGATCTTGTCAAGCGCGTCCACCGCGATCTGCACGGCGGTAGAGAAGCCGAACGTTTTGTCGGTCGCGGCGAGATCGTTATCGATGGTCTTGGGCACGCCGACCAGATTGATGCCGAGGTCCGCCAGCTGGAGCGCTCCGGATAGGGTGCCGTCACCACCGAGAACGATCAAGCCCTCGACGCCGAGGTGGTCCAGGTTGCGCTTCGCCATCGCCAGGATGTCCGGATCGATGGCGTTCTTGTCGCCGGCCCCCACCTTGGCCGCGAACCGGCCGTGGTTCGTCGTGCGCAGAACCGTGCCACCGAGGTGCGAGATGCCGCGGATGTTGTCCCGGTCCAGGGACCGGTAGAGCAGCGGGTCGAGCACCCCTTCCCAGCCCCGCTCGAAGCCAAGGAATTCGTAGCCGAGCGGCTGGCCGGTCTTGACGATCGCCACGATCACGGCGTTGAGCCCCGCGCAGTCGCCGCCGCCGGTGATGATGCCGATCCTTCTCACTGCAACGACGCTAGCAGGACGATCGGCGCATTAAAGGTCGCCAATGCCCAAGACAGGCGCAGGAGCGCCCCGGTGTGAGGCAACAGACACCCGGCCCGGCAGGTACTGGCGGAGACGGACGGGAATCGAACCCGCCAGACCGAGATCCTCGGCCTCAACAGCTTTGAAGGCTGTGCCGCCCACCAGGACGAATACGTCTCCACCGGTCACTGTAGTGCCGCCGCCCGCGGCACAGCCGGGAACCGGCGCGCCCGACGGCGGAATCGGTGACCGGCGGAACCGTGACGGGCGACGGCGCGTTGATCCGAGAACAGGGCGAGTATCCGGCGTACGGAAGAGTGCAGCGCATGACATCGACGCAGACCTACCGGCTGACCCAGTACGCGTCAGGCGGTGGGTGCGCCTGCAAGATTCCGCCGGGCGAGCTGGAAGGCATCGTCGCCGGTCTGCAGGTGGGCCCACCACCGGGATCCGCGGAGCTGCTGGTCGGCCTGGACGACGGTGACGACGCGGCCGCCGTCCGCATCGACGGCAACCGCGCGATCATCGCCACCGCCGACTTCTTCACCCCCGTGGTGGACGACCCCTACGACTGGGGCCGCATCGCCGCCGCGAACGCGCTTTCCGACGTCTACGCCATGGGGGGCACGCCGCTGCTCGCGGTGAATCTGCTGTCCTGGCCGCGGGCCGTGCTGCCGCTGGAGCTGGTCGCCGAGGTGCTGCGCGGTGGGCTGGACGTCGCGAGCCGGGCCGGCTGCCACGTCGCCGGTGGTCACAGCGTCGACGATCCCGAGCCGAAGTACGGCATGGCGGTGACCGGCATCGGCGACCCCGAGCGGTTGCTGCGCAACGACGCTGCGGCGGCGGGACTCCCGCTGTCGCTGACCAAGCCGCTCGGCATCGGCGTGCTCAACAGCCGGCACAAGGCCACGGGCGAGACCTTTCCGCAGGCGGTGGAGGCCATGGCGACGCTGAACGCGGACGCCTCCGCCGCCGCCGTCGCGGCCGGCGTGCGCGCCGCCACGGACATCACCGGCTTCGGGCTGCTCGGTCACCTGTACAAGATGGCTCGCGCCAGCGGTGTCACCGCGGTGGTGGACACGGCCGCCGTCCCCTATCTCGATGGCTCCCGCGAGGCGGCGGCTGACGGCTACATCAGCGGAGGCACCCGGCGCAACCTGGACTGGGTACGTCCGCACCTCGACGCCGGCACGGTCGGCGAACTCGAACAACTGCTGCTGGCCGACGCCCAGACATCGGGCGGCTTGCTGGTGGCCGGCGAGGTGCCCGGCGGCACGGTGATAGGCCAGCTCGCGCCCCGGGGGGAAGCCATCGTGGCCCTCCGGTAGCGGAGCCACTCGATCAGGCTCCGGTGCCGGCCGACTCCTGGCCGGATCGGCTGTCCGGGCCTTCGTAGCGGGCGGGACGCCCCTCGTTCAGGCGCCGGCGCTGCGGAACGACGGTGTACTTGGGGTCCTTGGCCGACGCCACGCCGCCGTAGTAGATCCCGAGCCGCGTGCATAGGGAACCGGCCACCAGTGCTGCGCCGCCCGTGACCGCAGCGGCACGGTTCCGCCGGCCGCCCACACTGCCGCAGACCACACCGGCGACCGTGAGCCGGCGCGCCGCCCGGAGCAGCGCTCCCGGCCGACCGTGCTCGAGTGGTTCGGCGAGCAATCCAAGCCGGCGCTCCATGACGCCGGCCGCTACAAGCTCGCCCACCGCGCCGATCAGCGCCTGCCGACGAGCCGGACCAGCCTGGTCGGGGCGGGTAAAGATCAAACCCATGCCGGCTCCGGCGGCGGCGGCGCTGCCCACGAAGACGAAGGGCAGCTCCGGATAGGCCTCGTGCCACGTGGGCACCGCCGTGTCGGCCAGCAGCACGGCCGTGTAGCTCGCGAGCAGCGGGGCGGTGGCTGCCGCAGCCAGACCCGCCGGACGAGCGCCCCAACGCAGCAGGCGGGTGGGCAGCGCATCCCGCAGCGCCGGCGGGAGCAGCGCCGTCAACTCGGCGGTTCCCGCGGCGCCGGCCATCGGGCCGTAGGCGGTGAGGATCCACGTGCCCATGCTCATCGGTGACGTCGGCTTGGCGACGCGGAGCATGTGGTGGAACCGCGACGGGCGTCCCAGGTCGTTGATGAGGAAGTACGTGCTCGCCAGGATTCCACCGAAGGCGGTGAGCCTGCCGGCTCTGCGCAGATCAGGTCGCCCGGACAGGTCCGCACCGGCGGCCAGGAGCGAAGCGCCGCCCGACATGCCGCCGGCGAACAGGTACAGCGGGATGTCGTGTTTCCACGCCGGCGCCTTGATCACCGGACGTCCGTAGTACGACGCGAACTCCGCGGCCGGGACGACCGTGTGCTGCGCGGCCTTCGGACCGCGCCGCCCGCCGCCCGACCACATCCGGGCCGACCGGTCGGGCGGATGCCCCTCCGCGTCATCCCGCGTAGCAGTCACCGCCGGCCGCCCGAGAAGGCGACGACCGCGGTGGCGACCATGGCCAGCGACGCAAGCCCGGCCCGCCGCCACATCGCCGGCAGGTCACGGGTGGTGACGACCGGGTCGGGAGGCATGCCGTAGACCTCCGGCTCGTCCAGCAGCAGGAAGAATGCGCCGGCACCGCCCACGCCGTCCTCCGGGTCGTTGCCGTAGAGCTGTGCGTCGGCCACGCCCACGTCGTGCAGCTGGGCCAGCCGGGCATCGGCGCGTTCGCGCAGCTCGTCCAGCGGCCCGAACTGGATGGAGTTTGTGGGGCACGCCTTAGCGCAGGCCGGTGTCAGGTCGTCCTTGAGCCGGTCGTAGCACAGCGTGCACTTCTGGGCGAGGCCGATCGTCGGCGACTCCTGCTTGCGCTGGTCGATGACGCCGTACGGGCACGCCGGAATGCAGTAACCACATCCGTTGCAGATGTCCGGCTGGACCACCACCGTGCCGAACTCGGTGCGAAACAGCGACCCGGTGGGGCAGACGTCCAGGCACGCCGCGTGCGTGCAGTGCTTGCAGACATTGGACTCCATCAGCCACCGGAAATCGCCGCGGCTCAGATCGCCGTCCTTGCCGGGAAGCTGCATGCCCGGCATGCCAAGATCCACCGGAGCAGGCATGGTCTGCGTCCCCCCGCTGGCCACCAGCTCGTTCACGGCCTGAGCCGCAGCATCGGAGGCGGGTGGCAGCACGAGGTCCTGCTGCCCCAGCGGCTTGCGCTGCTCGATGAAGGCGACGTGACGCCAGGAGCTGGCGCTCAGCGAGCCGGTGTGGTCGTAGGAGGAGTCGAGGAAATTCAGCCCGTCCTCGGGCAGCAGATTCCATTCCTTGCAGGCCACCTCGCAGGCCTTGCACCCGATGCAGATGCTGGTGTCCGTGAAGAACCCCATGCGTGGGGGATGATCCTCGTGCCCGGCGTCCAGCGCCGGGTCCAGGGGGCCGAACAGGCTGTTGTCGCCGATCATCGCGGGGTTCCGTTCTCGCTCGACCGGCCGGGCGTCAGCAGGTCGGTCGTCCGGCCCGCCGTTCCGGTCGCGGCGGTGATGCCGGCACGCCGGCAGTAGTCCTCGACGTACTCGCGCAGCGCCGGGCCGCGGGGGCGGCGCCCCGGCTGCACGTCGCAGCTGACGACCTTGCTCTCCTGGATGTGGACGTTAGGGTCGAGCTCCATGTCGATCAGGTCGTTCGGTGAGTCGCCGGTCGTCAGACCGGTGCTTCCCCAGTGGTACGGCACGCCGACCTGGTGCACGATCTTGCCGCCGACGTGCATCGGCACCATCCGCTCGGTCACCATCACCCGTGCCTCGATGGCCGAGCGGGCGGTGACGATCGTCGCCCAGCCCAGGTTGGTCAGCCCGCGTTCGAGCGCCAACTCCGGGCTCACCTCGCAGAAGAACTCCGGCTGCAGCTCCGACAGGTACGGCAGCGTCCGGCTCATCCCCCCGGCCGTGTGGTGCTCGGTGAGCCGATAGGTGGTGAACAGGTACGGGAACACCTCGCTGCCCGGCTCCGGCGGACTGGGATGGCGGGCGCTGTCGGGGCGCGGAAAGACCTGCCGCGTGGGGTTGTTCTGCTGCGTGTAGACCGGGTTGCGGATCGGCGACTCCGCCGGCTCGTAGTGCGCCGGCAGCGGGCCGTCGAGGATTCCCGTGGGCACGTACAGCCACGCCTTGCCGTCCGCTTGCATGACGAACGCGTCGTCGCCGCCGAGTGACTCCGCTCCCACCGCTCCGGCGGGCGGCTGGTGGTGCGGCGGCGTGGTCTCCGGAAAGTCGGGAACGTCGTGGCCGGTCCACTGTTGTTGCTGCTCGTCCCACCAGACGTAGGCCTTGCGCTCGCTCCACGGCTTGCCGTCCGGATCCGCGGATGCGCGGTTGTAGAGCAACCGCTGGTTGAGCGGCCAGGCCCAACCCCACTCCGGTGCCACGAAGTTCTGCTCCGTGCGCGGAACACGCCGGGCTGCCTGGTTGACCCCACCGGCGTAGACGCCGGTGTAGATCCAGCATCCGCCGGAGGTGCTGCCGTCCGGCCGCATCTGCGCGTAGGTGTCGAGCAACCGGCCGGTTGCGTCGCGCCCGTTGATCTCCTGGAGCACCGCCTCCGCGGACGGCTCGGCGATCTCGCCGTGCGTGGGGTAGTCCCACGTCAGGTCCAGCAGCGGTTGGTGCCGTGGATCGTCGGATCCCGCCAGCCGCTCCCGCAGCATCCGACCCAGGTGGAAGAAGAAGTGCAGGTCCGACCGGCACTCCCCGGGCGGGGGCACGGCCTCGAACCGCCACTGCAGCATGCGCTGGGTATTGGTGAAGCTGCCCTCCTTCTCCACGTGCGAGGCCGCCGGAAAGAAGAAGACCTCGGTCTTGCAGGTCTCCGGTTTGATCTCCCCGGTCTCCACCTCCGGGCTGTCCTTCCAGAAGGTGGCGCTCTCGATCATGGCCAGGTCGCGGACGACCAGCCAGTCCAGCTCCGCCATGCCCAGCCGCTGCAATCGCCCGTGCGATGAGCCCACGGACGGGTTCTGCCCCACCAGGAAGTAGCCGGGAATCTTGCCGTCGACCATGTCCAGCACCTGCCGATACGTGCTGTGGTCACCGTCGATGCGCGGCAGGTAGTCGAAGCAGAAGTCGTTGTCCGGCTGCGCCGCGTCGCCCCACCAGGCCTTCAGCAGGCTTGTCATGTACGCCGGCGAGTTGCCCCAGTCGCCCTTCTGGTGGGTTCCGACGATGCCGTCCAGGTAACCGGCCAACGTGTCGTCGGGAGTTGCCGACGGCATGGGCAGGTAACCGGGCAGCAGGTTGAACAGCGTGGGGATGTCCGTGGACCCCTGGATGTTGGCGTGCCCGCGCAGCGCAAGGATTCCGCCGCCCGGCCGGCCCATGTTTCCCAGCAGCGCCTGAATGATTGCTCCGGCACGGATGTACTGGACGCCGACGCTGTGCTGGGTCCAGCCCACCGAGTAGACCAGAGCGGTCGTCCGGTCCCGGCCGGAGTTCGCCGTCCAGGCCTCGCACACCCGCAGGAACTGGTCCGCGGGCGTGCCGCAGACCTCCTCCACCAGCTCGGGGGTGTAGCGCGCGAAGTGCCGCTTCAGCACCTGGTAGACGCATCTCGGGTGCTGCAGCGTTGGGTCGGTCCGTGGGCCGCCTGCGTCCATCTCCAGTCCGGCTCCGTGGCCGCCCAGCTGATGGCCCGCGCCGGTCTCCTTGGCCCCGTCCTGCTCCGCGGCGCTGTCGGCGCCGGACGCCTCGCTGCCCTCGAACTGCCAGCTCGTCGGGTCGTACACCCGATGCTCGTCGTCGAAGCCCGAGAAGAGGCCGTCCAGGTGCTCGGTGTCCACGAACTCCTCTCGCACGATCGCGGAGGCGTTGGTGTACGCGACGACGTACTCCCGGAAGTCCTTCTCCTCGGTGAGGATGTAGTTGATCACGCCGCCGAGGAAGGCGATGTCGCTGCCGGCCCGGATCGGGACGTGCATGTCCGACAGTGCGCTGGTGCGGGTGTAGCGCGGGTCGACGTGGATGACCTTGGCGCCGCGCGCCTTCGCCTCGATCACCCACTGGAAGCCGACCGGGTGGGCCTCCGCCATGTTGGAGCCCTGGATGACTATGCAGTCAGCGTTCTGCAGGTCCTGCTGAGCACCGGTCGCTCCGCCGCGACCGAACGTCGCCCCCAGACTGGGGACGGTGGAGCTGTGTCATATTCGCGCCTGATTCTCGATCTGATGGATGCCCAGCGCGGTGAACAGCTTCTTGATCAGGTAGTTCTCTTCGATGTCCAGGGCAGCGCCGCCGAGCAGCGAGATTCCGGTGGTGCGCCGGAGACGGCGACCCGCGTCGTCCGATTCCTGCCACCCACTGTCGCGGGCCTGCAGCACCCGGTCCGCGACCATGGACATGGCGGTGTCGAGGTCCAGCGGCTCCCAGTCGGTGCCGTACGGCCGCCGGTACAGCACTGCGGTCTCCCGCTGCGGGCCGGTGACGAGCGTCTTGCTCGAGGAGCCCTTCGGACACAGCCGCCCCCGCGACACCGGGCTGTCCGGATCTCCCTCGATCTGGGTGACCGCGCCGTCCTGGACGTACACCCGCTGGCCGCAGCCGACCGAGCAGTAGGGGCAGACCGACTTCACCACCTTGTCGGCCCGGGCGGTACGTGGTTGCAACGCCATTGATCGAGGCGACATCGCGGCGGCGCCGCGGCCGAGGGGGTCGGTGCCGGTCAGTTGCCGATACACCGGCCAGCCCTCGAGAAATGTCCGAACGCCCACGCCGTCTCCTCCAGCCCGAAAGAGCAACATTGCATGGTGCTGCAGGCCCAGGACATGCACTGGCCGGCTTCACCGCCGCGCGACATCTGCCTCC
>JALYNC010000110.1 GCA_030773415.1 Actinomycetota bacterium | reverse complement strand
GTCGGACCGCGCAGGGCGACCTGCGGCCCGCACCTCCTGCGCCGTGCCCTCCGCTCCCTCGGCGTCACTGCGCCAGGTGACCCCGACGTCGAAGCCGGCTTCGGCAAGGGTCACCGCCGTCACCTTGCCGATGCCCGAGTCGGAGCCGGTCACAATCGCCACGCGGCGGTTGGTTGCCAATGGCCCGCATCTACCCGGCGCAGCGGCAGGGACGCGTGATGTCACTCCAGGGCGTCGTAGACGGCGGCGTAGAGCCCTTGTGCACCAGGTCGGTGACCAGCTCGTCGAGCCCCAGCGCCAAGGCACCTCGGCGATGCCGAGGGCGCGGGGTACAGATCCGCGTCACCGGTCCACAACAGCGCGAAGTGGCAGCGCTCGCCGCCGGACCGCGCAGACCGCCGAGGTCCAGCAGGCCCCGTGCGGCGCCCATGGTGATGCCGTGTGCCCAGTGACGGGGCTGTTGACCTGCGAGACGCGGGCGGCTGAGGCCGGGTTCACACCCGGCACCAGATGCAACGCCGACCTGCCCCGGGACGTCACTGGCCTCACGGAGACGGTCATCTCCAGCCGCTCGGACACGGTCATGGCGGCGGTGCCGATCGCACCGGCGAGCATGGCCCCGGATCATGGCGGGGATTGCGGTGCCGGTCATCGGGGCTCCTCGGACTCGGGGGACGAAGGGGAACCGCTGAGCAGGGGTTCGCTAGCCGGCGTTTGGGCGGACCGGTGCTCGACCAGCGAACTCTCCAGCGAAGCTGCCGGCAGCCGGATCCGGACGACACATCCCGGGCCGGAGTTGCGGATGCTGATGTCCCCGCAGTGAGCGTGCACAAGGCCTTGGGCGATAGCGAGCCCGAGCCCTCCATTGCCGCCGTCGTCGTTGGGCGTGCGGGCCGGAGTGCCCCGAAAGGCCACCTCGAACAGGCGAGGCAGATCGGCGGGCGGGATACCGCCGCAGGCGTCGGCGATCTCCACGACGCCGAAGCTCTCGCCGGCACCGGCGCGGACGGTGACGACGCCGTCCGCGGGTGTGTGGCGGATGGCGTTCGACAGGACGTTGCGCAGCACGCGCCCCAGCTCCGGAACGCTCCCCTGGATGGGTGGGAGCCGCTCCGCCGACGTGCCGACGAGCCGGACCCCCTTGGCCTCGGCCAACGGAGTTGCCGACGCCACAGCGTCGCTGACGATGTCCTCCAGCGACACTTCCTGCAACACCAGGTTCAGCGCGGAGGCGTTGATCCGTGACAGCTCGAACAGATCGTCCACCATGCCGGCCATCCGGTCCGCCTCCTGGCGGATTCCGCTGTGGTACTGCTGCACGCCGTCGGAGTCGGCCACGACACCGTCCTCCAGCGCCTCTGCCATGGCCCGGATGCCGGCGAGCGGCGTGCGTAGGTCGTGGCTCACCCACGCGACGAGCTCGCGACGGCCCGACTCCAGGGCACGCTCCCGCTCGCGCGACTCACGCAGCCGGGCGCTGGTGAGGGCCAGCTGCCGGTCGAGCGCCGACAGCTCGGCGGTGAGCGGGCCCTGCGCGCCCTGGTACGGCGCGTCGCTCAGGTCACGTGCGGCCACTCCGAGAGCCCGGCTGCCCTTCAGCACCGCGCGACCGAGTAGAAACGCGGTGGCCAGGCTGATCGATCCGGCCACTCCGATGACTATTACGAGCACTGCCAGGTCATGCGTCGTGATAAACATCGCGCGGGCTGTTCCGATGGCCCCGACCGCGACGGCCCCGACGGAGATGCAGACGACGACCGATAGGGACGCCAGCAGGGAACGCGCGTACACCCGGCGCAGGACGAGCACTCCGATCCCAGCCACGGCCAGTGAACACGCTGCAGCGATCGCTACGACAACCACCAGGTCGGCTAGTGGGATCACAGCTGCTCCTGCGGTTCGTAGCGGTATCCGACGCCGAAGACGGTGACGATGCGGGAGGGCGACCGGGGATCGCGCTCCACCTTCTCGCGCAACCGACGGACGTGCACCGTCACGGTGGAGTGGTCGGCGTACTCCCAACCCCACACCTGGCGCAGTAGGTCCTGGCGTGAGAAGGCGTTACGCGGGTGCTGCAACAGAAAGACCAGCAGGTCGAACTCGCGTGCGGTCAGGCTCAGCGGCGCTCCGCCGAGAGTGGCGTCGTGCGCGGCAACGTCGACACGAAGATTGCCGTCGGACAGCGCCGCACTCGGAACCGCCGGCGGCAGTGCACCCCTCGCCCGCCGCAGCACCGACTGCACCCGCAGCACCAGCTCCCGAGGGGAGAACGGCTTGGTGACGTAGTCGTCGGCACCGAGCTCCAGACCTACCAGCCGGTCAGCCTCGTCACCGAGCGCGGTGAGAAAGATGACCGGAATCGGCAGCTCTGCACGCACCCGGCGGAAGACCTCGAGTCCGTCTGTCCCGGGAAGCATCAGGTCCAGCACCACGAGATCCGGTTGCTCGGCCAGGATGCGGTCGATCGCGGCGCTTCCGTCTCCCTCGAAGCCCGCGCGCATCCCGGCGTGCTGCAGGTAGCGCACCACGACATCGCAGACGGTGGCGTCGTCGTCCACGACGAGCACCGTGCAGCCGGTCGGGCTGTCCACGGAGCCACGCTAGGGCTCCGGCGGTACCGGCGCCGCCTCCGTCGCTGATCCGTAAGCGATCGGTAATGGGCCACTGGTGACGTCACAGGTCTGTCATGGCCTGCGGCCGCTCAGCGGGCTCCGGCGGTCCTAGCCTCCCGGTCATGAGAACTGACCCGCGGCCGGCCGGCAGGAACCGCGCAGCAACCGCCGCTCCGGTCGACATCTACACCGCGGGGCTGGGCGGCAGCGCGATTGTGCTCCGCTACCCGGACGGCTCGCGGCGCCCGCTGCCGGTGGAGGACTACACCGCCGTATCGCTACCCGGGGACGCCGGCATGCTGGCCCGGTGCGATGGCCCGACGCTGGACGTGGGCTGCGGGCCGGGGCGCCTGACGGCCGCACTGGCAGCGCGCGGCGTGCCGGCGCTCGGCATCGACATCACACCGGCGGCCACGTCGATGGCCCGCGGGCGCGGCGCGCTGGCGCTCACCCGATCGGTGTTCGACTCCCTGCCGGGTACGTCGCGCTGGTCGTGCGCGCTGTTGGCTGACGGGAACATCGGCATCGGCGGGCACCCGGTCGCGCTGCTGCGCCGGCTCCGTGAGCTGCTCTCGCGCCAGGGCCGGGTGATCCTGGAGCTCGACCCCCCGGACACGGTCACGAGCAGGTTCCGCGTCCGGCTGGAGGGCGACGGCCGCACCAGCGGGTGGTTCCCCTGGGCGGCCGTCGGCGCGGACGACATCGACGCCGTAGCGGCAGAGGCCGGTCTTGTCCCAGTCGAGCACTGGACGGAGATGCAGCGATGGTTCGCCGTCTTGTCTCGACCCTGCTGAGCGTCCCGCTGCCCGTTCCCCCGGAGCGGTTTCGCAAAGGACCGCTGCGGGACGGGGCCTTCATGTCCCGCCTGCACTCCGAGCGGCTGGCGGCCCGCCTCGGCATGGCTCTCGGCGTCTCGTTCACGATCTGCATGGTCACCGGGCTGATCAGCCACGGCCTGCAGCAGACGCCGCCCTGGCTGACCCTGCCGCCCCGGCCGGTCGACCTGTACCGCATCAACCAGGGTCTGCACACGCTGACCGGCATCGCCGCCGTGCCGCTGCTGCTGGCGAAGCTCTACACGGTCTATCCGCGGCTGTTCACCTGGCCGCCCGCCCGCGATGTGGGTCACGGGGTCGAGCGGTTGTCGCTGCTGTTCCTCGTCGGCGGATCGCTGGTGCAGATCGCCACCGGCGTGATGAATGTCGCCGGCTGGTACGCGTTCGGGTTCTTCTTCACGGCGGTCCACTATTGGTCGGCGTGGGTGGTGATCGGCTCGCTGGTGGTGCACATCGGGGCGAAGCTGACACAGACCCGCCGGGCGCTGTCCCGCGCCGGCCGGACGGCGGACCCCGAGCCGGACGGGCCTGGGCTGTCCCGGCGGGGATTCCTGATGGCCGCGGGCACCGCGAGCGGGGTGCTGGTCGTCGCCACCGCGGGGCAGACGGTCGCGCCGCTGTCGCGGCTGTCCGTGCTCGCTCCCCGCGTGCCCGAGACCGGCCCGCAGGGTGTGCCGGTCAACAAGACCGCGCAGGCGGCCCGCATCGCCCGGGTCGACGATTCCTACCGGCTGTTGCTGACCGGCCGCCGGCAGGTCGCGCTGAGCCTGGACGATCTTGCGCCCTGCGTCAGCGCACCGCCGTCCTACCCATCGCGTGCGTCAAGGGGTGGAGCGCCAGTGCGTCGTGGACCGGCGTCGAGGTCCGGCAGTTGCTGAGCCTTCTCGACGAGGACGTCGACGCCGGAAGTGAGCTGACGGTGGTGTCGCTGCAGCAGTCGGGGCGCTACCGCACGTCGACTCTCACCGCGGACAGCGTCCGGGACCCGTTCGCGCTGCTGGCCCTGCGCCTGAACGGTGAGCCGCTGCACCTCGACCACGGCTACCCGCTGCGGTTGATCGCGCCGAACCGGCCCGGAGTTCTGCCACCAAGTGGGTCCAGGAGCTGAGGCTGTCGTGAACGTTCTTCCTGCGCCACCACCGTCACGCTTTCGCTGGTTGTTCTACGCTGTCGGGGCCGTCATGATCGGCTACGGGCTGCTGGGCCTGGTGACCGGCGAGTCGACGTCACCGGTGCAGTCGGTGAAGTTGCTCGTCCTGGCTGTGGTGGCACATGACCTGGTGCTCGTGCCGGTCATTGCGCTGCTGGGGGTGCTCTGCACTCGGGCGGTTCCGGCGCGTTGGCGGGCGCCGGTGCAAGGTGCGGCGTTCGTGGCGCTGTCGGTGACGCTGGTGGCTCTCCCGCTGGTGGGGCGGTTCGGCGCCCGCCCGGACGACCCGTCCCATCTGCCGCTGGACTACACCCGCGGGTACCTCGTGCTGCTGGGGTTGAACGCGGCGGTTCCGGTGCTGCTCATCCTGTGGCGGACAGCCATGGCGCGCAGGCCGCAGTCGGCGGCCCGCCGGAGTCGGTGACCACCTGGCCGACCGCCTCGGCGAAGGCGCTCTCCGGACGCAGCGCCGCCACCTCGACCGCGACCGGCCAGGTGTCCACATCGGTCAGCATCGGCAGCAGCACGCAGGCGGTGCCCGCCTGTTCCAAGGCCGCCCGGGTGCGTACGTAGGTGTCGGCGCGTGAGGTAGGCACGTCCAGCACCGGGCGCGCCAGCGCCGGATCCGTAACGCCGAGCGCCCACCAGCCTCCATCCTGCGCAGGGGCGAGGACGGCGCCGCGTTCGATACCTGCCAGGGCGGTGAGCCCGCCGGCCAGCAGTTCGGGGGTGACCTGCGGTGTGTCCATGCCGATCTGCAGCACGCGCGCTCCGCGGCAGGAGGCGGCGGCGTCCGCGTGCGCGACCACGATCCGCTCCGGAAGGCCGCTGCCCCGCTGCGCCAACAGCACCATGCCGTCGGTCGCCCGCCGCAGCGCATCGCGCCGCCGCGCGTCGGGGACGTCGGCGAGGCGCCCCTCCAGGGCCAGGACGGGCACCGTTCGCGTGCCGCTGGACTCCTGCTGGTCCACGACCGTTCTCACGGCGACCAACGTGTCCAGTAGCGCCGCCGCCGCGATGTCGGCTGCCTGCTCCGGAGTGCACGGCGGGGTGAGCCGGGTCTTGACCCGGCCTGGCACGGGCGTCTTGGCCAGCACCAGCAGCACCGCGGCGGGGCCGCTCCTGGTTGTTCGGCGCTGGTCTGTCATGCGATCACCCGGCGGAAGTCCCGCATCGCCCGCACCGAGCCGCGGACCGACCCGGAGACCTTCGGCGTGGTGCCGCTGGCCCGCGGGCCGTAGGCGACATCGGCCTCCACGATGGTCCAGTCAGCCGCGGCCGCGCGGATCAACAGCTCCAGCGGATAGCCGAAACGCCGGTCTTGCACGTCCAGCGCGAGCAGGGCGGTACGGCGGGCGACCCGCACGGCGCCGATGTCGTGCACCGGCAGACCGTGTGCTCGCCGCAACTTCCGCACCACCAGGGCATTGCCAGCGCGGGCGTGCAGCGGCCACACTCCGCGGGCGGTCGACCGGCGCCGGCCGACGACCAGGTCGGCGGAGCCTTCCACCACGGGCGCCACCAGCATCGGAAGCTCGGCCGGATCCAGCGAACCGTCGCCGTCCATCACGCACACGACGTTGCCCGTGGCCGCACACAGGCCGGCGTGTACGGCCGATCCGTAACCGGGCACCGGCTCGACCACCACCGTTGCGCCCAGGGCCCGCGCCACGTCGGCGGTGCCGTCACGGGAGCCGTTGTCCACGACGAGAGCGCGGTAGCCGGCCGGTACCCGGCTCAGCACGTCCGGCAGGGCGGCTGCCTCGTCCCGGCAGGGAAACACGACGTCGATCACGCCGTCAGCGTGGCCCACCTCCCCGGGCCGCGGAAGCCCCGCCGTCTTACGGAGTGCGAACGTTGGTGCCGCACGGGTACGGCGGATGCCCGCGCCGCCGTAGCCTGCGGCGCGTGGACACAGCGGCGGACACAGCGGACACAGCCAACACAGCGCGCGGGGAGCGCCGGACGGACATCGCGGCGACACGGCCGCCCCGGCGCGCAGCCGGATCCGGCCTCCGCGGAGACCTGCTCGCGGTGGGCGTTGCGGGCGGCCTGTTCGCGCTCGCCGTGGCCGTCGGAGCGGTGCTGCGGCAGCGCGGCGTTTTGATCCTCGCCGAATCGGCGCCGCTGGTCGGCGATCTCGATCCGCACGTCGGCCCTGGCACGCTTCCCGCGATTGCCGTCGCGGCGCTGGTGGCCGTTTCTGGTCGTACGGCGGCACACCGGCTGCCGTGGTGGGGCGTGCTGCTGGCGGCGTCGGTGGCGGCCACCGCGTGGGCGCTGTCGCTGGCGATGGTGAGCGGCTGGCAGGAGGGCATCGCCGGGCGGCTCACCGAACCGACTGAGTACCTCGGTGACGTCGACCGCGTCGGGTCGGTTCTTCTCTTCCTGCAGCACTTCTCCGACTCCGTGATGCTCGGATCGGACCAACCGTGGCGGACGCATGTGGCCGGGCATCCGCCCGGGGCGCTCCTCGCGTTCGTCGCGCTGCACCGGATCGGACTGGATGGTGGGGCGGCGGCCGCAATGGTCTGCCTGCTCGCCGGGGTGAGCGCCGTGCCGGCCGTCGCGTCCACCGTAAAAGCCGTCGCCGGCGAAGAGCCGGCACGGGCGGTTCTGCCGTACCTGGTGCTGTTTCCCGGGTTCGTCTGGGCGGCGGTCTCGGCCGACGCCCTATTCATGGCGGTCGGCGCGTGGGGGCTGCTCGCACTGGCGCTCGCCGGACGCCGCCTTGGCGCGGCAGCCGCGGCGTTGTCGGTTCTGGCCGGGTTGCTGCTCGGCGCAACGCTGTTCCTGTCGTTCGGCATGGTGCTGCTCGCCCCGCTGGCCGTTGCGCTGGCCTGGCGGCAACGCGCGTGGGTGCAGCTGGTCACGGCGGGGGTGGCGTCCCTGGGGGTGGTGGCTGGGTTTGCGCTGGCGGGCTGGTGGTGGTGGGACGGCTTCCTGCTGGTGCGGGAGCGCTACCTGCAGGGGTGGGGCGGCGCCCGTCCGTACAGCTACTGGGCCTGGGCCGACATGGCGGCGCTGCTTGCCGCGGTCGGTCCCGCGACCGTTGCGGGGCTGCGCCGCTGCCTTCGCGACCCGGACGGCGCCGGGGCGTACCGGCTGCTGCCCCTGGTGGCGCTTGGCATCGTGCTGACGGCTGCCGCCACCGGACTCAGCAAGGCGGAGGTGGAGCGGATCTGGTTGCCGTTCGCCATCTGGCTGCCTGTCGCCTGCGCCGCCCTGCCGGCGGTTGGCTCCCGCTGGTGGCTCGCGGCGCAGGCAGCAACGGCGCTGGCGGTGGAGCACCTGGTGCGGGTGCCGTGGTGATCGGTCGCCCGTCCTGTATGCCCTGAGGCTGCTGCCGCTCAGTGCTGCGCAGCGGGCTCCACCAGATCGCGCACGCCGCTGGCCAGCGGACAAGAAGGTTCACTGCGCCAGCATGCCGTTACTTTCCCGCACCCCCAACCCGGCCGCGGGGCGTGGTTCGCGAACCGTAAGAAGCTGCGCCGTGGCGTGCCGGCCGGTAGGTCAGTGCTCGGAACCGGCCAATGCTTCGAAGCCGGCGATGCGGCACGGGCAGGCGTCGTCGGCCGGGAGCGCCGGGACGAGCGCCTGCAGCAATGCGCGGACCCGACTGACGTTCGCTGCGAACACCGCCATCACCTCGTCCTGGGTCACTCCCGCACCGGCCACTCCGGCGTCGTGGTCGGTGACAAGCGCCAGGGCGGTGTAGCACAGCCCCAGCTCGCGGGCCAGCGCCGCCTCCGGCTGCCCGGTCATGCCCACGATGCTCCAGCCCTGTGCCGCGTGCCACTGCGATTCGGCCCGTGAGGAGAAGCGCGGCCCGTTGATGACGACCAGCGTTCCGCCGTCGACCATTGGCTCGCCGGCCGACCTGCCCAGCTCGAGCATCGCGGCGCGGCCGCGCGGGCAGTACGGGTCGGCGAAGGGGACGTGCACCGGCGGAATATCGTCGTAAAAGGTGGACGCGCGACCCCACGTGCGGTCGACCAGCTGATCGGGTACCACGAACGCCCCCGGGCCGATCTCTGTCCGCAGCGAACCGACAGCGCAGGGCGCCAGCACCTGCCGGACGCCGGTGCGGCGCAACGCCCAAAGGTTCGCGCGGTAGTTCACCCGGTGCGGCGCAAGGCTGTGTCCGCGGCCGTGGCGGGCGACGAATGCCACAGACCGCCCGTCGATCTGCCCGAGGGTGAGGGGGCCGCTCGCCGGGCCGTACGGCGTCGGAACGTCCACCTCCTGCGCACCCTCAAGAAAGGTGTACAGGCCCGACCCGCCGATAACGCCAATCTCGGCCACAGGTCCGTCGTAGCTCTTCGCGTCCATTCGTCGCAGGGTAGAGGGGAGATCGGCCGAGCTCGGCGCTCCGGCAGATCAGGTGGACGCGCTCTACCGCAGCCACGCCGCCAGGGGGCCTCCGGACCCGGATCACTATGGTGCCCCGCGCGCTGCCTCCCGATACGGCACCCCTTGCCGTCGGCAGGGTGGGCGCCGTGGCTCAACGTTGGGTAGAAGCAGCGCACGGACCCCACATCCGCCGACATCGGAGGAACCGAATGCAGCGCATCAACCAGCCGTCGACCACGAGCATCCTGGGCAGCGGCGTGCTCGCCGGCTTTGCCGGCACCGTGGTCATGACGGCGTTCCAGAAGTTCGTGGAGATGCCGCTCACCGGCCGCGCGGACAGCTACGCGCCGGCCAATCTCGCCGAGAAGGTGCTGCCGGCCCGCCCGGGCTCCCCCGAAGGCCGCCGACGGCTCAACTACTCGACGCACTTCGCACTGGGGGCGATGTGGGGAACCGCCTACGGCATCGCAGCCGCCGCCGGACTCCGCGGGCAGAAGGCGGCCAACACCGTCTTCGCGGCCGTCTACACCGGCGACGTCGCTCTCAACACCGCCCTGGGGCTCTACCAGCCGAGCAAGTGGACGGCCAAGGACTGGGCCGTCGACGTGGTGGACAAGTACGTCCAGGCGCAGGCCACCAGCGCCGTGTTCGACCGCGCCCTCGACCCGGCCCGCCGATCCTGAGCGTCCACGCGAGCCGGCCCGAGACAGTCCGCGGAGCAGAGGAGGAAGCGGTGGCCGCTGCTGACCAGCGTGTTGTGGTGATCACTGGAGCGTCGTCGGGCATCGGACGCGAGACGGCGAGGCAGTTCGCCGCCCGGGGGGCGGCCGTGGTGCTGGCGGCCCGCGGGAAGCCGGCGCTGCACGCCACCGCCGAGGAGGTCACCCGGGCAGGCGGGGCGGCGCTGGTCGTACCCACCGACGTGGCCGTGTGGCCGCAGGTGCAGCACCTCGCCCACGCAGCCCGGGAGCGCTTCGGCCGGATCGACGTCTGGGTGAACAACGCCGCAGTGTCCGGCTACGGGGAGCTCAACACGCTGCCGGTGGAGGTGATCGACCGAATCCTCGATGTCGACCTGCGCGGCCAGGTGTACGGGGTAAAGGCGGTCCTGCCCATTTTGCGCGAGCAAGGACACGGCACGATCATCGGCGTCAGCTCCGGGCTAGGGGTGCGTGCCGTTCCACTGATGGTCCCGTACTGCATCGCCAAATCAGGGGTCAACGCCCTGTACGAGGGGCTACGGCTGGAGGAACGGCGCGCCCGGTCCGGGGTGCGGATCACCACGATCCTGCCGGCATCTATCGACACCCCGTTCTACGACTCCGCGGCGTCATGGATGGGTGTGCGGCCGGCACCCATCCCGCCGGTGTACCAGCCCAAGGCAGTCGCCGAGGCCATAGTGTTCGCCGCGGACCACCCCCGGCGCGACATCTACATCGGTGCCGCCGCCTCACTCGCGATGCTGCAACGGCTCAGCCCTGCCCTGACCGACCGGCTGCTGACCGTCGGCGGACAGGTCTTCGCCCGGCAACAGCGCAACGAGCCCGACCGCGGCCAGAGCAACCTCACCGCACCGACGCCCGGCAGCGGAGCCGTGGACGGCGGTGTGGTCCGGTTTGCGCTGCCTCACAGCCGCTGGACGCGCCTGGTCGGTTTCCATCCCGGTCTGGCCAGAGCGGCCATGCTGACGTCCGGCACGCTCGGTTGGCGGCTGGCCCAGCGCCGGCCAGCCCGATACCCGACGCACCCGCCGAGGTAGTTCGGAACCCAGGCGCGTCTGGCCGCCGCGCCGGCTCCAGTCCTCGCCGGTCGCCGTGCGATGACAGCGAATCAACGGCACTCCTACGGCAGGCTGGCGACGTAGTAGTCGTTACGGATGCTGTAACCCTTGCTGGGGTCATGTGCGTTATCTCGCCCGTCGTCCACAGGCTGTTCTGATCACTGAAGGTGTGGACGTGCGTCAGCCTGGCCCGTAACAGCCTCACCGCGTCGCTGCTGCCGCCGGCTGAGCGGGAGGTCCAGCTCGCCCGCTTCGACCAGCTGTAACGGCCTGCGCAGCCGGCTACCGTGAAGAGCCGCGACTCTTAGAGGCTGCGCCAGCTGTCGTCGGGCAGCTCGCTGGCCATCGGCCCCATCCGCAGCATGCCGCCGTCCACCGCCCAGGACGCCCCGGTGACGTAGGACGACGCGGTTGACGCCAGGAACGCGATGACGGAGGCGATCTCCCGCGCGTCGCCCGGCCGGCCGAGGGGAACGCCCGGGCGGCGCTGGGTGCGCGCGTCGACGTCCTCCTGGTCCGTCATCGGGGTGGTGATCTCCCCCGGCGCGACGGCATTGACCGTGATGCCGGCCGAGGCCAGCTCCAGCGCCATGACCTGGGTCAGCAGGCCCAGCCCGCCCTTCGCGGCGCAGTACGCGGCGGCACCGACCCGCGGCGCGTGCTCGTGGACGCTGGTGACGTTGATGATGCGTCCCCCGCGACCGGCGTCGATCATGCGCCGGGCGGCCCGCTGCGAGCACAGGAACGCGCCGTCCAGGTCGACGGCCAGCACGTGCCGCCACTGCTCGTACGCGATGTCGAGGAACGGAGTCGACATACCGGTGCCCGCATTGTTGACCAGCACGTCCAGCCCGCCGAGCTCGTCGGCAAGCTCCTCGATGACGCCGGCGGTGTCGGGGAGCCGGCTGAGGTCGAGTTGCCGGACGGCACACCGCCGCCCCGCCGCCCGTACCTCTTCTGCCGTTCCCTGGGCTCCGTCCTCGTCGCTGCGCCAGGTGACGCCGACGTCGAAGCCGGCCTCGGCGAGCGTCACCGCCGTCGCCTTGCCAATGCCCGAGTCGGAGCCGGTCACGATCGCCACGCGGGTGTCGGTGTCCATGGCGGTGGTCTACCCACCACGGCGGCGAGGACGCGATGACCCCGATGCCCGGTGTCGGGCGCCCGCCCCTTTGTGCTCCTCCCGCCCAACGGGTCTACGGTTCAAGCTGACGCGGCGGCGCCCGCTCGAACCCTGGGTGGTGGAGGGCCCGAAGGCCGCGATTCCGTCGTGCACGTCCCCGATCTGGTATTGCCCGGAAACGACGAAAGGCCGCCCTAAGGCGGCCTTTCGTGAAGATGTCCGGCGGCGTCCTACTCTCCCACGCAGTCTCCCGCGCAGTACCATCGGCGCTGAGGGGCTTAGCTTCCGGGTTCGGAATGGGACCGGG
>JALYNC010000109.1 GCA_030773415.1 Actinomycetota bacterium | reverse complement strand
CACCCGCCGGGTGGCTCGCCTCGAGGAGAACCTCGGTGCCGCGGACCTGGTGGTGACGTCCGAGGACCTCGGGGAGATCGAGCGCGCGGCAGGGGCGATCGAGGTCCTCGGTGCGCGCTATCCGGAGCACCTGGAGCGCATGGTCGACCGCTGATCCGTCCTCACCGTCCTGTCGGAGGTGCCCGCTGCAACAACATGATCGTCATCGCGGTGACGTCGCTGACCGGGCTCGCGGTGGGTCGGCGCATCCGCACCAGCGTGCTCGAGGCGATCGGCGGCTTCCTGCTCCTGCTGCTGTTCGCCTACGCACTCTCCTGGGTCATGGCCTGGGTCGGGCTGCTGGTGCCGGTGCCGGAGGTCGTCAACGTCGCGTCGTTCATCGTGATCTTCCCGATGACGTTCGTCGCCAACACGTTCGCTCCCGACCAACGACTTCCCCGGAGCGCTGCGCACCATCGCCAACCGGAACCCGGTGAGCGCCGTCACCCAGGCTGCCCCGGGAGCTGTTCGGCAACACCAAGCCCCAGTTATGGATGGGACTACCTGACGGGCCAGGGATCTGAGAGTGCTGCGCTGGATCGGCGAGCACCAGGCGCCCTTCTTCAGCTGGCCGGCCTATCCCGTCCTGGGTGCGCCCGCGAGCCCGCCGGCGTTGGCCGGGCCTGGCGACGCGTAGGGCCGCCGGCGAGTAGGAAGGTGCACGCAGGTGGTGCGTTGAACTTTTGAGACCGCCATCATTTCCGAACCGGGCTGCAGCGGACCGACGCCCCCGCTCAGTGACACGACCCGGAACCCGATCCGAAACGAAGCAATGCTGTCAGGCGTCTTCGGTACGGCCTGTCACATGGAGCAGCCGCGGACCGGGCGGCGTCAGCGGATGGGGTTATCGCAGGTCGTCCGGTCGGGCCGGCAGCGTCCGCTTGATCGGCTCGGCCAGCGCCACGAGCAGCGAGGCCGCCTCCACGTCCCGGGGCACGTCCAGCCGCAGGTAGACGGTCCGGTCCACGGGATACCACTCGATGGTGTCCCCGGCGATGTGGTGGTACCACTGCACGCCGTTCACCCCGTACGGCGAGACCGCCGGCGGGCGGTAACCCTCGGGGCGCTCGACCCCGCACGTGAGCACCACCGGCTCCTCCCCCCAGGCCCGGACCAGCGGCGAGCGCGGCTCGGTCTCGCGCTGCTCGCGGTCGTCCAACTCGGCCGGTAGCGCCGCGACGAGCCGCTCGCAGGCCGCAGCCTCAGCCGCCTCGGGCGGCGGGTCGGGCAGCATCACACGTACCGGCGCGGCGGCCGGACCGCAGCCGGCCAGTGCGATGCCGGTCAGCAGGACGCCGGCCAGCCGGATTCGCCGCTGCGCTACGCCGGTCAACTGCGGCGCTGTTCCTGGCGTGGGCAACCGTGGACTCAGAAGTGCACCACCGGGCACGTGAGCGTGCGGGTGATTCCGGGAACGGCCTGCACCCTGGCGACCACCAGTTTCGCCAGTTCGTCCACGTCGGCGGCCTCCGCCCGGACCACGACGTCGTAGGGGCCGGTAACGTCCTCGGCGAGGATCACGCCATCGAGCTGGGACACCGCCTGGCTCACTGCCGCCGACTTGCCAACATCGGTCTGGATCAGAATGTAGGCCTGCACAGCCACGACCTGGCCTCCTGCACGGGCGGGACAACGTTGTAGCGACGCTATCCGATCGCGGAAGGAGCCCCGCTATTCCGGTCGAGGACGTGGGCGAGTTCGGGCTGATCGCGCGTGTGGTGGCGCGGTTGCCCCAAGGCGGCACCAGCCTGCTCGGTCCAGGGGACGACGCCGCCGTGGTGAGCGCGCCCGACGCACGGGTGGTGGCTACCACCGACCTGCTGGTGGAGGGGCGGCATTTCCGGCGGGAGTGGTCGGACCCGGTCGCCATCGGGCGACGGGCCGCCGCGCAGAACCTCGCCGACGTCGCGGCGATGGGAGCGGTTCCTACCGCCCTGCTGGTCGGGCTGGCGGCCCCGGCCGACCTCGATGTCGCCTGGGCGGAGGGTTTCGCCGACGGGCTGGCGGCGGAGTGCGGTCCGCTCGGGGCGTCCGTGGTCGGCGGCGACGTGGTGGCCTCCCCGGTGCTGACGCTCGCCATCACCGCGCTCGGGGACCTACAGGGACGCCCGCCGGTGACCCGCAGCGGCGCCTCGCCCGGAGACGTGGTGTTCGTCGCGGGGAGGTTGGGCTGGTCTGCTGCCGGGCTGCAACAGCTCGAAGCCGACCCGGCCGCGAGGGGCCCCTACGTCGACGCCTACCGCTGCCCCTCCCCGCCGTACGCGCTCGGACCGGAGCTGGCCCGCCGCGGCGCCACCGCGATGGTCGACACCAGCGACGGCCTGGTGGCCGACCTCGGGCACATCGCCGCCGCCAGCGGCGTCCGGATCGAACTGGACACGCACCGGCTCGCCGGCCTGCGCTCCGGCGACGTCAGCATGGAGCAGTTGCTCACCGGTGGGGAGGACCACGCCCTGGCCGGCACGATCCCCGCTGACGTTCCGCTGCCTGGCCGGGTGACCGTGATCGGTGTGGTGACCCCCGGGGACGGTGCGGTGCTGGTGGACGGCGCTGTGCTCGAGCGCGGCGGTTTCGACCACTTCGCGGATCCGACGCGGTAGCCGTCAGAATGGGGGCATGACTGCTCTGCCTCGCGTTCTGACCGTTGCCGGCTCCGACTCCGGCGGCGGCGCCGGCATCCAGGCCGATCTGAAGACGATGCTCGCCTGCGGCGTCCACGGCATGTCCGTCCTCGCCGCCGTGACGGCGCAGAACTCCGTCGGCGTCCAGGGCTACTGGGAACTGCCGGTAGAGGCGGTGCGGGCGCAGCTGGACAGCGTGCTGTCCGACATCGGAGTCGACGTGGTGAAGACCGGCATGCTGGCGTCCACCCAGCTCGTCGAGGCCGTCGCGCAGGTGCTCGCCACGGTGGAGGCGCCGGTGGTCGTGGACCCGGTTGGCATGAGCAAGCACGGGGACCCGCTGCTTGCCGCCGACGCGGTGAAGGCGGTACGCGAGTCGCTGTTGCCCGTAGCGACGGTGGTGACGCCGAATCTGCATGAGGTGACGCAGCTGACCGGGTTCGAGGTAACCGGTGAAAACGACTTGCTGGACGCGGCACGAGCGGTGCACGACCTGGGGCCGCGGTGGGTGCTGATCAAGGGCGGGCATCTGGAGGGCGAGGCGGTCGACCTGCTGTTCGACGGCGCCGAATCCACCACGTTCCGGGCGCCGCGCCTGGACAACCGCCACACCCATGGCACCGGCTGCACGCTGGCGTCGGCCATCGCGTCCTACCTGGGTGCGGGGCATGAGGTGCCCGCCGCCGTGGGGCTGGCGAAGGAGTACGTGACGGGCGCCATCGGCAGGGGTTTCTCCCTGGGGGCTGGGATCGGGCCGGTGGACCACGCCTGGCGCTGGCGGTCGTGACGGCGCCCGTGCCGGCCGTGCGGCTGGTTGCCGAGCCGCTCGACGGCCCGGGTGGGAGTCGGCTGGTTCCCGCAGTGCAGCAGGAGTACGTCGTCCGCTACGGCGGCCCCGACGAGGCAGCCATCGATCCGGCCGAGTTCCTCCCGCCCGGCGGGATGTTCCTGGTCGCGTACGACGGGAACGAGCCGGTCGCCTGCGGTGGGCTGCGCACCATCGCGCCGGGCATTGCGGAGCTGAAGCGGATGTACGTGGTGCCGCACTGGCGTGGCCGCGGCCTCGCTCGCCGCATCCTCGCCGAACTGGAGGCCTCAGCCGCCGCGGCAGGCGCCTCGGAGGTTCGCATGGAGACGGGGCTGGCTCAGCCGGAGGCGATCGCCCTGTACACCTCGTCCGGGTACGAGCGGATCCCCGGCTACGGCCACTACGCGGACTCGGAGAACAACGTGTGCTTCGCGAAGCCGCTGCGGCGAGCCGCGTGCGCCTGATCAGGCGCTGCCGGACGGTCCCCGGCCCGGTGTGACGGATTCAGGGCTGCTGGTCGCGGCGGTCGGGGTCGCGCTGGGGGCGGCCGCCCAGACCGTCAGTGGCATCGGTTTCTCGTTGGTCTGCGGACCGTTCCTCGTAGCGGTCCTCGGCCCGGCGCGTGGGATCACCGTCGCGATGGCGCTGTCGCTGCTGGTGAATCTCGCCGTGTTGGTGCGCGACGGCCGAGGGATCCGCTGGCGGGCGCTGACGGCCCTGCTGGTGCCGGCTGTCCTGGCCACGCCGGTCTGGGTGGCGCTGTCGGGGCACCTGGACGACCGTACGGCGGCGGCGGTCGCGGGCTTGAGCACTCTGGCCGGAGCCGCGCTGCTGGCCAGTGGCCGGCGCTGGCGCGCACTCGCCGGAACCGGCGGGGCGGCGGCCGCCGGCGTGGTAAGTGCCGGCATGAACGTGACCGCGAGCATCGCGGGGCCGGCCGCGGTGCTCTACGCCGACAACGCCGGCTGGCCGGCCGCCGCGATCCGCTCCACGCTGCAGGTGTACTTCCTGGTGCTCAACGTCGTGGCGCTGTGGGGGCTGGGCGGCGTTCCCTCGGTGCCGCCCGTTCTGGTCCTCGCGCTACTGGTGGGCGCTGGCGCCGGCGGTATCGCGCTCGGCCGCCTGCAGGAACGCACGGCCCGGCGCCTGACACTTGCGCTCGCCGCCGCCGGGGGCGCTGCGGTGTTCCTGCAGGCCGTGATCGGCGGCTAGCGCAGGGGAACGAGTTCGCAGCAGCGCCCCTGGCGGCACCGGATTCGTCAGGCGGACGGAGCCAGCGACCGGCGCGCCAGATCGCACACGTGGTGCACCCGGCCGGAAGAGCGAAGGCCGACGGCAGGCGCGGGCCCGGAGGACCGGGTAACACCCCCAGCTCTCGTCGGCCGTGACCCACTCGCTGGCGTCAGGCCCCATCGGAACCGACATCGACAACACGCCGTACGCCTCATCCATCTCGACACCAATGCTGGCGTCCGTGCTCTCGAGCACGATCTCCATGCCGTTGCCGGTGGGCCGACTCTCGGACGCCGGATAGGGGCCGGACAGGCCGTCCGACGCCAGCACCCAGGTCCCGGAACGGCTAACCCGAATAAGCGCCTGGCGCAGCGCCGGCCAGGCATTCACCGGGGCAGCGTTGTCCGCGGCGGGGGACCCGTGGTCACCTTCGGGTCGCTCGAGGCTGTCGTCAGGATGCATGGCGTCCCCTTGATCAGATGCACGTGGCGTGACGGTGTCCGTCCGGACACGTAGTGGACGACCATGCGTGGCCGTGCCGCGGCGCGGGCACTGGCGGGACGTGACTCCCGACCGACCGTCCCCGGACGTCCGCGTGCTGCCCCTCACGCCGAACTACTGGTCTGCGGTGGCGGAGATATACGCGGCCGGCATCGCCACGGGGCACGCCACCTTCGATACGGACGCGCCCACCTGGGAGCGGTTCGACGCCACCCGGCGTGACGATTGCCGTTCCGTGGCAGTGGACGCGGACGGCAGGGTGCTGGGGTGGGTGACCGCGGCGCCGGTGTCGGACCGGTGTGCGTACGCCGGGGTCGCGGAGATTTCGCTGTATGTGCACCCCGACGTCTCCGGCCGTGGGATCGGGACGCTGCTCGGCCGGGCCGCGATCGACAGCACCGAACGGGCCGGTATCTGGACGATCTCCGCCGGGGTGTTTGCCGAGAACATCGCCAGCCTGCGCCTGTTCCGGGCCCTGGGCTTTCGAACGGTCGGCATTCGCGAGCGCCTGGGGCTCATGACGTACGGACCGCTGGCCGGGATGTGGCGGGACGTGGTGCTGCTGGAACGCCGCAGCCCCGTCGTCGGGGTGACGCAGGGCTGACGCTGCGAGGCGGCGACGGCCGCTGACCGCACCGAACGAGCTGGCGGGTGACCCCCAAGGCTGCCTGCAGCTAGCGGGTGACCTTCCCGGCCTTCAGGCACGAGGTGCAGACGTTCATCCGCTTGCGGGCGCGGCCCACCAGGGCGTTCACCCGCTGGATGTTCGGGTTCCAGCGGCGGCGGGTGCGCCGGTGGGAGAACGAGACCGACATGCCGAAGCCGGGTCCCTTGCCGCAGACGTCACACACGGAAGCCACAGGGAACACTCCAAGCTCAGGTCAGGTACGGCTCCGGGGGACGTCGTTGCGCGTGGCAGCACGGCGTCCGGGGCCAAAGGTCTTGCTTAGGGTAGCCGACGGCAGCGCCGGGGCTCAAAGGCGCGGTGACCGGGCGCCGCGCCAGCGCGTCGCCAAAGGATGCAAACGGCCGACTACCCTGACCGGGTGCTGGACGCCCTGGATGCCGCTGCCATCCGTCGCTGGTGCGACGAGGCCCTGGCGGCGATGCAGGCCTCCCGCGACCACATCGACGCGTTGAACGTCTACCCCGTGCCGGACGGTGACACCGGCACGAACCTCGTGCTCACCCTGCAGGCTGCCGCACAGGCGGTGCGCGGTGCGCCGGACGAGCTGCCGGCGGCGCTGGGGGCCATGGCTCAGGGGGCGTTGCTGGGCGCTCGTGGCAACTCAGGCGTGATCGTCAGTCAGCTGCTGCGCGGCCTGGCCGACGTGCTTCCGGCTGGCGCCGGAGAGCCCGGGGACGCGTTGAGCTGCGCGCTTGAGCGGGCGACGCAGCTGTGTTACGCGGCCGTCGCGGAGCCGGTCGAGGGCACGATCCTGACCGTTGCTCGGGCGGCGGCCGAGGCTGCCCGTCGCCGCTGCGGGGGGGAACCGGCAGCCGACCTGGATGCCGTCATGTCGGCAGCGGCTGCGGCGGCCCGCGTGGCCCTTGCCTCCACTCCCGACCTGCTGCCGATCCTGGCGCGGGCCGGCGTCGTCGACGCCGGGGGAGCGGGGCTGTGTGTCCTGCTCGACGCGCTGGCCGGTGTCATCCGGGAAGAGAAGCTGCCGTTCGACCCCTCCGATCGCGCCACGACGGTTCTGGCCGGGGTGGGCTGGCCGGAGGTGGGCCACCGGGAGACCGGAAGCTCGGCGTACGGCTACGAAGTCCAGTACCTCGTCGAGGGCGACGCCGAGCCCGTCGCGGACCTGAAGTTTCGGCTCGGTGAACTAGGCGACTCGCTGGTCGTCGTGGGCGGAGCTGACCGGCTGTGGAAGGTGCACGTCCACGTCAACGATGTGGGTGCCGCCATCGAGGCCGGCTGTGACGCCGGACGGTTGCGCGACATCTCGGTGACCCGGTTCGCCGACGATCCGGCGATCGAGGACGCGCAGACCCCGCCCAGCGCCCGGGCGGTCGTGGCCGTCACCATTCCCGGCGGCACCAGTGCGCTGTTCGATTCGGCCGGGGCTGTGGTGGTGACGGCTCGGCGGCACCCCTCGACGGCCGAACTGCTCGCCGCGATGCGCCGTCGTGGCGCGGCCGAGGTCGTGCTGCTCCCCAACGATCCCGACGTGCGGGCCACCGCTGAGGCGGCAGCCGCCGTCGCCCGGGCGGAGGGAGTCACGGTCGCCGTGATACCCACCCGTTCGCCGGTTCAGGGGCTGGCGGCTCTGGCGGTGCACGATCCGGATGCGCCGTTCGCGGACGATGTGGTCACGATGACCGCCGCCGCGGGCGCTACTCGCCCGGCCGCGGTGACTCGCGCCGTTCGGACGGCGCAGACCTCGGCCGGGATCTGCCGCGCCGGTGACGTGCTCGGCATGCTCGACGGTGACGTGGCGGTCATCGGGGAGAGCGTGGTGGAGGTGGCCAGCGAGCTGCTGGACCGGGCTCTCGGCGCGGGCGGCGAACTGGTCACCGTCCTGATCGGCGTGGATGCGCCTACGGGCGTAGGTGAGCTGCTGTGCGACCGCGCCCCCCGGCGTTGGCCGGGTGTCGAGATGACGGTGTACGACGGCGGCCAGCCGCACTTCGCCCTGCTCCTGGGCGTGGAGTGATGCCGGGCCCTGCTCCTGGGTGTGGAGTGATGCTGGCCCCTGCTGCTGGGCGTGGAGTAGTGACTGCCGCCATGTCGTCGCACGGCTCCCCGCAGCGGTAGGCGGGAGTGGCCGGTTGGGACGCGCCGCTGCGCAACGTCGTCGGCGCCAAGACGGCGACGGTGCTGGCGGACACGCTCGACCTGCACACCATGGCCGACCTGCTGCGCCACTATCCCCGCCGATATGCCGAGCGGGGTGAGCTGACCGGCCTGGCCGATCTCGCCGTGAACGAGCACGTCACGGTGCTGGCCGAGGTCGCCAAGGTCTCCCGCCGTCCGATGCGGAACCGGCGGGGGCAGCTGCTCGAAGTCGTGGTCAGCGACGGACGGGGCTCGTTGACGCTCACCTTCTTCAACCAGGCATGGCGCGAGCGCGAACTGCGTACCGGGCGGCGCGGGCTGTTCGCGGGCAAGGTGGGCGAGTTCCGCGGCAAGCGGCAGCTGTCCCACCCGGACTATCAGCTGCTCGACGATCCGGACGACTCCGCCGACGGGTTGCCGGCCGACCCCGACTCGTTCGCCGGCGCGCTGATTCCGGTCTATCCGGCGACGGCGCAGCTGCCGTCGTGGAAGCTGGCCGGCGCGGTGCGGATCGCGGTCGATGTCCTCGATCCGCCGCCCGACCCGCTGCCCGACGAGCTCCGCACCCGCCATGGGCTGTTGCCGCTGGCCGATGCCCTGCGCGGCATCCACCGTCCGGCGGGCCGGGCCGAGCTCGCCCGCTCGGTGGAACGGCTCAAGTGGGACGAGGCCCTGCTGCTGCAGGTGACGCTCGCCCAGCGCCGCGCCGCCGCCCGGGAGACGCCCACCACCGCTCGCCCCCCGCGTTCCGGTGGCCTGCGTGAGGCGTTCTCCGCCCGCCTGCCGTTCGACCTGACGGCCGGCCAGCGCGAGGTGGGGGACGCGATCGATGCCGACCTGTCGCTGGGAACGCCGATGCACCGGTTGCTGCAGGGTGAGGTCGGCTCGGGCAAGACCGTGGTCGCGCTGCGCGCCATGCTGACCGTGGTGGACACCGGCGGTCAGGCGGCACTGCTGGCGCCGACCGAGGTGCTGGCCGCGCAGCACGCCCGCTCCATCCGGCAGCTGCTCGGACCACTCGCCACCGCCGGCCAGCTGGGGGCCGCGGACGGAGCCACCTCGGTGGTCCTGCTCACCGGTTCGCTGCCGGCGGCCGCCCGGCGCGCTGGCCTCGCCGCCGTCGCGGACGGCAGCGCGGGCCTCGTCGTGGGCACACATGCCCTGCTGCAGGAGGGCGTCGACTTCCGGGACCTCGGCCTGATCGTCGTCGACGAGCAGCACCGATTCGGCGTCGAGCAGCGTGACGCCCTGCGGGCCAAGGGTGAGCGTCCACCGCACGTGCTGGTGATGACCGCGACGCCGATTCCTCGCACCGTCGCCATGACCGTGTACGGCGACCTCGAGGTGTCGACGCTGTCCGAACTGCCCGCCGGACGCAGCCCCATCCGCACGTTCGTGGTGCCGGCCGGGGACGAGCGCTGGACCGCCCGCATGTGGGGCCGGGTGCGGGACGAGGTGGCCGCCGGGCGGCAGGCCTTCGTGGTGTGCGCCCGCATCGGTGACGGGGAAGGCGCGGAGGAAGGCGCCGTCGAGCCACCACCGGACGGGGCCCCGGACGGTCCGGACGAAACCGGCGCCCCGGGAGGCGCCGCGAGTATCGCCCCACCCGGCGAGGACGTCCGGCGGCCCGCGGCGGCGGTGCTCGAGATGGCGCGCTCGCTGGCCCAGGACGAGCTGGCCGGACTGCGCGTCGCGATGCTGCACGGCCGCCTACCGCCGGAGGACAAGGACCGGACGATGCGGGCGTTCACCGCCGGCGAGCTCGACGTCCTCGTCGCCACCACCGTCATCGAGGTCGGCGTCGACGTGCCGAACGCCACCGTCATGGTGGTGCTGGACGCCGACCGGTTCGGCGTCTCGCAGCTGCACCAGCTCCGCGGCCGGGTGGGGCGGGGAACCGCCGAGGGATGGTGCCTGCTGCACACCGCCAGCGAACCGGGAACCCCCGCCCGGGACCGGCTGGAGGGGGTGGCCGCCACGCTCGATGGCTTCGCGCTGGCCCGCCTCGACCTCGAGCAGCGACGGGAGGGTGACGTGCTGGGTGCTGCGCAGTCCGGCAGGCGCAGTTCGCTGCGGCTGCTGCGGCTCCTTCCCGACGAGGAGGTGATCCGCGCCGCCCGGCAGGAGGCGGTCGAGCTGGTGGAGGCCGACCCCCGTCTGGAGCGGCATCCGGCGCTCGCGGCCGCGGTGGCGGAGCTGGTTCCCGAGGAGCGGGCCGAGTACCTGGAGAAGGGGTGAGCGCCTCGGTGCGGCTCGCCGCTCAGCCCACGCGGCCTCGGCCGTGACGAGGATCATCGCCGGAGCCGCGGGCGGACGGCGGCTCACCGTTCCGGCAGGGAACGGCACGCGGCCCACCGCCGACCGGGTGCGGGAGGGCCTGTTCTCCTCCCTGCTCTCCCAGCGCGGCACGCTCGCCGGGGACAGGGTGCTCGACCTGTACGCCGGCTCGGGCGCGCTCGGCCTGGAGGCGCTGTCGCGCGGGGCGGCCGAGACGTGGCTGGTGGACCGGGAGCCGCGGGCCGTGGCTGCGCTGCGCCACAACGTCGCTGCGGTGGCGCTGCCCGGGGGGCAGGTTCTGGCGGAGCCGGTGGAGCGGCTGCTGGCCCAGCCACCGGACACGCCGTTCGACGTGGTGTTCGCCGACCCCCCGTACGCGCTGGACGTCACGCCGGCGCTGGCCCTGCTCGTCTCGAACGGCTGGCTCGCGCCGGGCGGGTCCATCGTGGTCGAGCGGGCGACGCGGAACGGTGAGCTGACCTGGCCCGATGGCATCGAGGGTGTGCGCAATCGCCGCTACGGTGAGACAACGCTTTGGTACGGTTCGCGGACCTCGAGTACCTGAGCCCTGCCCGAATCCTTCTGACGGAGGCGCGTTGCCGCGCATCGCGGTGTGTCCTGGATCGTTCGATCCCGTCACCAATGGTCATCTGGACATCGTGGGCCGGGTGAGCGGGCTCTACGACGAGGTCGTCGTGGCCGTCATGGTGAACCAAACGAAGCGTGGGCTGTTCACCCTCGACGAGCGCATCACGATGCTGGAGAAGTGCACGTCCACGTACGGCAACGTCGTCGTCGACTCGTTCCCGGGCCTGCTCGTCGACTTCTGCCGCGACCGTGGCGTCACCACGGTGGTCAAGGGGCTGCGCGCCGTCTCCGACTTCGACTACGAGCTGCAGATGGCGCAGATGAACCACAGCCTGGCCGGGGTCGAGACGCTGTTCATGGCCACCAACCCGCTGTACTCCTTCCTGTCGTCCAGCCTGGTCAAAGAGGTGGCGAAGTACGGCGGTGACGTGTCCAAGCTGGTTCCCGAGCACGTGCTGACGGCGCTGCAGGAGCGGGTGCGCAGTTCCGCGGGCTGACCGCCGGCTGCATTCGCGGCGCGCGCGCCAGGGTTGGCCGAGAGCGACCGGCTCCGTTGTCCGGTATCTTGGTCTGTCGGCCGCTGTTCCCTCCGGCCCCCGGACGTGAGATTCGCATGGACAAGAAGTCGCAGACCCGACCCGACCCGCGTAAGCCGCTCATCGTGGACACCCGCGACCTGGGCCGCCGGGCCGGGTCGATGCGGAAGCTTCACCGACGTGTCCCGGCGCCCGAGCGTCTCGGGATCGATGTGGTCGGTGTGCCCGAAGGTGCCGAGCTCGACCTCGACCTCCGCCTGGAAGCGGTGATGGAGGGCGTGCTCGTCTCCGCGGATGTGCGGGCCCCGCTCGCCGGGGAGTGCAGCCGCTGCCTCGAGCCGCTGGAGTCGGTGCTCGAGGTCGACTTTCAGGAGCTGTTCGCCTATGAGGAGAGCAGCACCGACGAGACGACCGACGAGGACGAGACACGGCGGCTCGACGGTGAATTCCTCGACCTCGAACCGGCGTTGCGGGACGCGGTGGTCCTCGCGCTGCCGCTCACTCCGCACTGCCGGGAGGACTGCCCTGGCCTGTGCCCGGGCTGCGGGGTCAAGTGGGACAAGCTCGACGAGGGCCACTCCCATGAGGTCGTCGACTCCCGATGGGCCGCGTTGCAGGCGCTGAGCGCGCCGGACTCGCCACCCGGGCAGAACTGACGGCCAAGCACACGGCAGTACAACCGGCACGGCAGCACAACCGGCACGGCAGCACAACCGGCACGGCGCACAACCGAAGTAGCACCCGAAGCACCCAGCACCTCAGGCATGGCAAGCTCGACCAGCACATCCCGGGGCGTTCAGGCCCCCAGGACCATCGCACCGGAACCTCAGGAGACGAAGACGTGGCCGTTCCCAAGCGCAAGATGTCGCGCAGCAACACCCGCTCGCGCCGCTCGCAGTGGAAGGCCTCCGTGCCGGCCTTCGCGAGCTGCAACCGGTGCAAGTCGCCGAAGCTGCCGCACGTCGCCTGTGGCAACTGTGGCACGTACAACGACCGCCGGGTGCTCCCTGTCTAGAGGCCCGTCGGGTCCGCCGGTTCCACCCGCGTCGGAGCTGATGCGGGAGCTGCAGGTCGATATCGACCCGGCTCTGTTCGAGCTGGCCCTGACTCATCGCTCGTACGCCTACGAGCACGGTGGTCTGCCGACGAACGAGCGGCTGGAGTTCCTGGGGGACTCCGTGCTCGGCCTGGTCATCACTGACGCCCTCTACAGCGGCTATCCGGACCTGCCGGAGGGCCGGCTGGCCAAGCTGCGGGCAGCGGTGGTGAACATGCGCGCCCTCGCCGAGGTTGCGCGCACCCTTGGCATCGGCCGCTACCTGCTGCTCGGTCGCGGTGAGGAGACCTCCGGCGGCCGGGACAAGGACTCGATCCTGGCCGACACCATGGAGGCGCTGATCGGCGCGGTGTACCTGCAGGCCGGCCAGGGCGTCGCGCGTGAGCTGGTGCTGCGGCTGTTCCAGCCACTGCTCGCCGACTGCGCGTCCCGCGGTGCCGGGCTGGACTGGAAGACCTCGCTGCAGGAGCTGACCTCCGCCCAGCTGCTGGGTGTGCCCACGTACCTGGTCTCCGAGAGCGGCCCCGATCACGCGAAGGCCTTCGAGGCCGTCGCCCTGGTGAACGGCAAGGCGGTGGGTGTCGGCGCGGGCCTGAGCAAGAAGGCCGCCGAACAGCGCGCCGCCGAGGCTGCCTGGGCCGCTCTGCAGGACCGGGCGACGCTGACCGCCGAAGCCGCATCGGTGGTGCCGGGCGCCGCCGAGGTCGCCGACGGCTCCTGACGTCTCCCGTCGGCCAGCCGGGCACCCCCGGGTGGCCGCCCCGCTAGACGCGGCCGGCGCGCGGCCCGCTACTCCCACGCTCGACGCGGACGTCCTGCAGTTCGCGCACCAGATGTTTGAGCTGGCCCGCGGGGGCGACGCCGTGCTCGACCGCTGAGCTGCTCGACAACGCGGGGCGTTGGACCCGAGCTCGCGCCGACGCCTGCGACCGGCAGCCGGGCCGGCACGCCAGCCGGGCCGGGAAGTCCGGTCGGCCGTGCTTACGCCGGTCCGGCGGCCTCGGCCACCGTCGCGGAGAGCAGGCAGAACTCGTTGCCCTCCGGATCGGCGAGAACCACCCAGCTGACGTCGGGCCCCTGCCCCACGTCGACGCGCCGGGCCCCCAGCGCGAGCAGGCGCTCGAGCTCCGCGGCGCGGCTGCTGCCGTCGGCCCGCAGATCCAAGTGCAGTCGGTTCTTGACCGTCTTCGCCTCCGGAACGGCGAGCACGTCGATGCTCGGTGCAGACCCGTCCCGCGAGCCGATGCTGACGCCCGTCGCGTCCTGCTCCTGGATCTCCCACCCGAGCACCGCGCACCAGAAGTCGGCGACGGGGCGGGGTTGGACGGCGTCGATGGCGATAACGGCGATTCGGCTGGGCATGCGTTCCAGTCTTTCCGGCGGCCCGCCGCTCGAACAAGCCCGACGGCCGCGGGGCGCTTTCACGTCCGGACCGGTGTCGGCGAGCTCACCGTGCGGGCCAGCAGCGCGGGCGCCGCGGCCGCCGCGACGACGGCGAACAGCGCCAGCCGCAGCGACGTCTGGCCGGCCAGGGCACCGATGACCGGCGGACCGATCAGCCAACCCGGGTAGCTCAGCGCCGCCACCATGGCGATGCCGCCGCCGGCCGAACCGCCGCTGCGGGCGGCGGCGCCGTACACCACCGGGACCAGGCAGGACAGGCCCAGGCCCAGCAGCACGACTCCGGCCACGGCGGCACCCGGATCGCCGGCCAGCAGACCGGCGGCGAGCCCGGCGGCGGCGAGCGCACCGGAGATCCGGACGAAACGCACCGGCCCCACCGCGCCGACGAGCCGGTCGCCGGCAAACCGGCCGGCGGTCATGGCGACGGAGAAGGCCGCGAAAGCCAGCGCGCCGCCCGCCTCGCCGGCCCCGAGATCGGCCGTGAACCAGACGGCCGTCCAGTCCGCCGCTGCCCCCTCGGCGAACAGGGCACACAGTGCGAGCAGGCCCAGGCCCAGCAGCCTGCGGCTCGGCCGGCCCCTACGCCCGGTCCGGCCGTCGTCCGGCTCGGCACCCTGGCAGGTACCCGGGCAAGCGCCGTCAGGCGCCCCGGAGGTGAACTCGCCGGCGCTCCGGGCTCCTCGGCGGCGGTCCTCGTCGGCCGGCAGCAGGGGCAGCAGCAGGACGGCCCCGAGTACCGCCAGCAACGCGGCCACCAGCGTGAAGTGCCGAGGAGCTCCGACGTCCGCGGACGCCATCGCGGCTCCGCCGAGGGCTCCGACCATCGACCCGAGGCTCCACATGCCGTGGAACGAGGAGAGCACGCGGCGGCCGTAACGGGCCTCCACCGCCACGCCGTGAGCGTTCATGGCGACGTCCATGACGGCCGCCGCCGCGCCGAAGATCATCAATGCGGCGAAGAGGGGCGCGAGCCCGGGCGCCAGCGCCGGAAGCGGCAGGGACGCGCAGACTCCCAGCAGGGTGGTCCGAGTAACCGGCGCGCTGCCGAACCGGTCGACCACCCGGCCGCCGAAGGCCAGGGCGAGCAGCGCGCCCACGGGCGCGCCGACGAGGGCGACCCCCAGCTCGGGGGCGGACAGCTGCAGATGCTGCTGCACCCACGGCAGTCGGGCGGCCCAGGTGCCGCTCGCCGCGCCGTGCAGGACGAACGCCGCCGCCACCGCCCGCCGCGCCCGCCGGGCGGCATCCGGCACGGGCCGGGAGCCGCCGGCCGGCGCCTCGGTCACGGGTGGGGGGAGCGGGGAAGTGGCTGGCAGGCCGGGCAGCTGAACGACGACCGGTTCATCCACTTGTCGCGCCGGATCGGCGTGCCGCAGCGCCGGCACGGCCGGCCCTCGCGTCCGTACGCGTCCAGCGAGCGGTCGAAGTAACCGGACTCGCCGTTGACGTTGACGTACAGGGCATCGAACGACGTGCCGCCAGCAGCGATCGCGTCGGTCAGCACCTCTCGCAGCGCCTCCAGCAGCCGGTCCACGAGCGGCCGGGTCATGGTGGCGGTGGGCCGAGCCCAGTGCAGTCGGGCCCGCCATAGCGCCTCGTCCGCGTAGATGTTGCCGATGCCGCTGACCAGCGTCTGATCCAGCAGCGCCCGCTTGAGTCCGGTGCGACGTCGGCGCAGCGCCGGAACCAGGGCCGCCGGGTCAAAGGAGGGGTCCAGCGGGTCCGGCGCGATGTGCCGCAACGGGGCCGGGAGGTCCCCTCCTCCGGCAACGGCAATCAGGCCGCCGAACGTGCGCTGGTCGACGAAGCGCAGGTCAGGTCCATCGCCGGCGAAGCGGAACCGAACGCGAAGATGCCGCTGCGGTGGCGTCTCCGGCGGCACGACGAGGAGCTGACCGCTCATGCCGAGGTGACCGACCAGCGCTACGTCCGCGTCGGTCGGCAGCCACAGGTACTTTCCGCGCCGCCGGACATCGGTGAACCGGCGGCCGGCGAGCAGGTCCACGAAGTCCGCGGCTCCCGCCTCGTGGCGTCGCACGGCACGGGGGTGGGCGACCTCGACATCGGTGACGGTGCGGTCCGGAATCCACCGGGCCAGCCCACGCCGCACCGTCTCCACCTCGGGCAGCTCGGGCACGTCTGCCTACGTGCGCGGCGTCTGCGCCGAGTCGGCCATGGCGGGACTTCCGCCCGTCCGGGTCAGCGCCCGAGCGTCGGGGCCGGCTCCGGGGTGACGATCACCCGGCGCATGCCACTGGTCGGCTCGGCGTCCGCCCGCTGCTCGCTCTTCTCCCGCTCGCTGCGGGAATCGCCGGCCGCGTCGTCAGCCGAGCAGCCGGTCAGGGCGATGGCGGCGGCAGCGACTCCGGCGAGAACGCGGGCCGCAAGCCGCCCGTGCAAGGCGACAGTCATGGACGAACCTTTCGTGTGCGGAGCTTCGGTGTCAGCTTCGGTCGAGCAGGTCTCGGTCGAGCAGGTGGTGCTCGACCAGGTCTTGGTCGGGCACGCCTCTTGGTTCAGCAGGCCTTGGTGCAGCTACGGGGTACCCGTCCCGCCCGGGGCGCAGGCGCAAACCCGGGGCGCCGTGCCGGCGGCAGCGCAGCCCGTTGCGGGCGCGTAGTTGTCAATTGCCGTGACACAACCGCAACCATACTGTTGACCCGAAATCGACAGTTGTGTCATCCTGGATGGCGAACCGCGCCTCGCCAACGGTCCCGCCGAACGTCCGCCCGGCAACTTCGCCGGTCGCGGTAGCGGCGGCGGCACACCCGTCGCGGACGGCACGGCGACACGACATCTGTCCATGACAAGGTCATGGGCAGCTTCCGTCAGGTGGAGGAATTTCGATGGCCAAGGCGCTTCTCGGGCACGTCGGACTCGTTCCTGACATGCACCTGGTGGCTGAGCTTCGGGCCCTTCGCAACCGCGTCTCGGAGCTGGAGGCCCAGCTCGGGTGCCTGCGGCGGGAGAACGAGGCGCTGGTCTCCGCGGTGCACGTCGAGGACGATCTGTCCGCGCTGGCGCAGGAGCCGGTCTTCAGCTAGCTCCGCTCCGCACCGGCCTTACTTTCAGGGGACGCCTTCGGGCGTCCCTTCTTCTTGGCGGCGTGTCGTGGTGGGCGGCGAGGGTCCCCCGCCGGGCCGGAACACGCGGCTAGGGTCCGCACACCGGGCCTGGCGACTGCTGTCCAGCTGGAGTGCCCCCGGCGACAGGAAGCGGTGCGCGTGTACCTGAAGAGCCTGACGCTGCGCGGCTTCAAGTCGTTCGCGTCTGCGACGACGCTGCGATTCGAGCCGGGAATCACCGCTGTCGTGGGGCCTAACGGCTCGGGCAAGTCAAACGTGGCCGACGCCATCGCCTGGGCCCTCGGCGAGCAGGGCGCCAAGTCGCTGCGCGGCGGCAAGATGGAGGACGTCATCTTCGCCGGCACGTCCGGCCGGCCGCCGCTGGGACGCGCCGAGGTCGTGCTGACCATCGACAACACGGACGGCGCGCTTCCCATCGACTACACCGAAGTCACGATCAGCCGGCTGATGTACCGGTCCGGCCAGAGCGAGTACGCGATCAACGGCTCACCGTGCCGGCTGCTGGACGTGCAGGAGCTGCTGTCGGACACCGGCATTGGCCGGGAGATGCACGTCATCGTGGGGCAGGGGCAGCTCGATGCGGTGCTGGCCGCGCGACCCGAGGAGCGGCGGGCCTTCATCGAGGAGGCTGCGGGCGTCCTGAAGCACCGCAAGCGCAAGGAGAAGGCGCTCCGCAAGCTGGACGCGATGGGTGCCAACCTCACCCGGCTGACCGACCTGACTACCGAGCTGCGCCGCCAGCTCAAGCCGCTCGGACGGCAGGCCGAGGTCGCGCGTCGCGCGGTCACCGTTCAGGCGGAGCTGCGGGACGCCCGGCTGCGTCTGCTCGCGGACGATCTGGTGGGAGCGCGGGAGGCGCTGCAGAGCGAGCTGCGGGACGAGGAGGCCGTGCTCGCGCGCCGACAGGCCGCGGAGGGCGCCGTCGCCGAGGCCCGGGCAGCGGACCTCGAACTGACCGCCCGGCTATCGGCCGCCACGCCGCAGGTGGTGGCCGCCGGGAACACCTACCACCAGCTGGTCGCCCTGCGGGAACGGCTCCGCGGCGTCGCCACCCTCGCTGCCGAGCGTCGCCGCCGCGGCCCGGCCGAACATCCGCCGAGTTCCATCGCCGACCCCGACCAGCTGACAGCGGAGGCGACCCGGGTGCGCGCCGAGGAGGCGCGGCTTCGCGCCGAACTCGACGCCGACCGCGCTTCGCTGGCGGAGGCCGCCGCCGAACGGGGCCGGCTCGAGGAGGAGCTGGCCGCACAGGAACGCGCGCTGCTCACGGCCGCCCAGGCCCGCGCCGACCGGCGGGAGGGTCTTGCCCGGCTCTCCGGTTCCGTGGCGGCCCTGCGTTCGCGGATCTCCGCCACCGACGCGGAGATCGGCCGGCTCACCGAGGCGGTCCAGGCCGCCCGCGTCCGCTCGGACGAGGGGACGGCGCAGTTCCGGGCCTTGGAGGTCGAGGTCGCCGGCCTCGACGCCGGCGAGCTGGACCTGGATGCCGAGTACGACGT
>JALYNC010000108.1 GCA_030773415.1 Actinomycetota bacterium | reverse complement strand
GAGCCGTCACCGCCGTTGGGCCTGCACGCCGTACCCCGGCTGGAGCACGTACAACTGCAGCCCGCTGACCGCCTGCTGCTCTACACCGACGGGCTCACCGAGGCCCGGCACGCCGAGCGGCGCACCTTCTTCGATCTGCTGGCCGCCGCGCCCGGCACGCTGGGCTCTGGCTCGCTCGAGGAGGGGCTGGACCGGCTGCGCACCGCCGTCGTGCGGTGGACCGACGGGAACCTGTCGGACGACGTCGCGATGCTCGCGGCCGAGGTGCCGCAAACCGCCTCCTAGCTGAGAGGCCACCGCCGGGCAGGGCGCTACGACCCGACCGTCGCCTCGGTGACGTCCAGCCGGACGCCGGCTTCCGACGGCAACACCCGCACCGCGGACAGGTCGGCGGCCACCTTCCAAGCGGTGAGCTGCTCCCGGGAGTGCGTCGTCAGTAGCGCGAGGGAGCGCATTCCGGCGGCCGCTGCGGCCTTCAACCCGGCCGGGGAGTCCTCCACGACCAGGCAGTCCGCCGGATCGATGCCCAGCCGCCGGGCGCCGGCCAGGTAACCCTCCGGGTCCGGCTTGCCGCGCTGGACGTCCTCGGCGGCCACCACCAGCTCCGGGACCGGCAGGCCGACGGACGCCATCCGGGCGGCGAACACCGGCCGGTTGGCGCTGGTGACCACGCCCCAGCGGCCGCCGGGCAGGGCCGCCAGCAGGTCCGCTGTACCCGCCAACTCGAGCACGCCCTCGACGTCGGAGATCTCCAGATCGTCAAACCAGTGCAACTCGGCGGCGGCGTCCGCGCCGGGCGGGCAGACGTCAGCGATGGTGTCGGCGGAGCGGCGTCCGTGCGCCGCGGCGATGATCTGGGCGGCGTCGAGGCCGTGCCGCTCGGCGAAGGCGGTCCAGTGCCGTCGAACCACCGGGGTGGAGTCCGCGAGAACTCCGTCGAAGTCGAACAGGACGCCGGCGCACTCAATGATCGTCACGGCGGCATTCTCCCCGCCACGGGTTTCCGGGGGCGCGCCGGGTCGTCACACGTCGAGCAGCCGGCGGCCTTCGAATGCCCGGCCGAGGGTTACCTCGTCGGCGTACTCCAGATCACCGCCGACCGGCAGGCCACTGGCGAGCCGGGTGACCCGCAGCTCCATCGGCTTGACCAGCCGGGCCAGGTACGAGGCCGTGGCCTCGCCCTCGAGGTTCGGGTCGGTGGCCAGGATCAGTTCGGTGACGGTGCCGTCCGCCAGCCGCGCCATGAGCTCGCGCACCCGCAGGTCGTCCGGCCCGATCCCCTCCATCGGATTGATCGCACCGCCGAGCACGTGGTAGCGGCCGCGGAACTCACGGGTCTTCTCGATGGCCACGACGTCCTTGGGCTCCTCGACGACGCAGATCACCGCGAGGTCGCGGCGGGGGTCGCGGCACACCCGGCACTCGTCGGCCTCGGCGACGTTGCCGCAGATCCGGCAGAACCGGACTTTGTCCTTCACCTCGATCAGCGCCGCGGCCAGGCGCCGCACGTCGACGGGGTCGGCGGCGAGCAGGTGGAAGGCGATGCGCTGTGCGCTCTTGGGGCCGACGCCCGGGAGCCGTCCCAGCTCGTCGATCAGGTCCTGTACCGCGCCCTCGTACAACCGGGCCTACAGACCGGGCAGGCCAAGCCCGCCGCCCATTCCGCCGGCGAGCGGCCCCATCGCCTCGGCGGCCAGCTCCGACGCCTTGCCACTGGCGTCCCGGACGGCAGCGACGATCAGGTCGGCGAGCGTCTCGGTGTCCTCGGGATCGACGGCGGACGGGTCGATCTTCAGCGCGAGTAGCTCGCCGGCGCCGTTCACCGTCGCGGTCACCAGTCCGCCACCGGCGGTTCCGGTCACCTCGGTGTCGGCCAGTCGATCCTGCGCGTCCATCAGCTGCTGCTGCATCTGCTGGGCCTGCGCCAGAAGCTGCTGCATGTCCGGCATGCCACCTGGCATCACGGCGGTTCCCTTCGTTCGGGCTACGGCTGCGAGCGTAGTGGCCGGACGGCGGTTCAGCCCGGTTCCAGCTCGCCGATGACTTTCGCGCCGAGCCCGGACTGCAGCAGCGCCATCGCCGCTTCCTCTCCCGACAGTGCCGGCGAGCTGTCCCGGACGTCCTCCGCCGGCTCGTCGCCGGGATCGAAGCCCTCGTGCGCGGAGAGGGCCGGCCCGGGCCGGTTCGGGACCGAGCGCAGGTGCGGCCGCTCGCCGCCCGTCTGCTCAGCCGGTGCCGGACGGGCGGGCGGCCTGGACCGGTCAGCCGCACCCTGCCCGGTCGACGCCCCGCGCGCGGACGGCCGCTGCGCAGGCGACGGGGCGGACGGTTCCGGTGCCGCTGATGCCCCCATAGCGGGCGGTGCGCTGGTAGCGGAGGGCGGGGCAGCCGGCCGCCGAGCAACGCGTGGCGCTTCGCCGGCACCCACGACGGTGACGACCTTCCACTTCACCCCGAGCACCTCGTGCAGCGCCTCCCCCAGCACATCTGGGTTGACGCCCGCGTCGAACTGCCGGGCGATCGGGCCGGTGCTGAAGGAGAGCTTCAGCGTCGAGCCCGTCACCTCCACCACCTGGGCGTGCGACAGCAGCGCGTGCGTCGTCCGCTTGCGCGGCTTCACCGCGTCCAGCACCTGCGGCCACACCCGGCGCACCGCCGCGGCGTCCGGTGCGCCCAGGCCGTCCCCGCTGATCGCCGAGGCGGACGCCGGACCGGAGGCCGCAGCCATGTCGTCCGCCGCCTCGGCAGGAGTCGCCGGCGCGGACCGCCCTCCAGCAAACTGCGCCGGCCCCGTCTCGGGAGGTGCGGCGTCGGGACGCGCGGGGGTGGTGGTCGCCGGGTTGGAAGGCCCGGTGTCCAGCGAGGCCCTGCCGGGAGGGGCCGCGTCCGAAGGGGCAGAGTTGGAAGGTGCCGTGCCGGAACGGGCGGAGCCCGTGCCCGCACTGGCGGCAGGTCGACGGGCGGAGTGCTCCGCCGAGGCCCGCGGTGCCGGCGAAGTGGATTCCTGGGCTGGAGGCTGCGCCGGCACGCGAGCCGGCGCCGCGGCGGGACCCGGTTCCCCGGCCGGGGCGATCGCCATCCGCCGCTCGAGTCGTTCCAGCCGCGTCAGCATGGACGCCGCATCCGCGGTCGCACCGGGCAGCAGCACGCGGGCGCACAGCAGTTCGAGCAGCAGCCGCGGCGCCGTCGCCCCCCGCATCTCGGTGAGCCCGGCGTGCAGCAGGTCGCCGGCCCGGGACAGCTCCGCCCGGCCGATGCGGGCGGCCTGCGCCTGCATCCGCTCCAGCTGGTCGACCGGACAGTCCAGCAGGCCCTTGCTGCCTGCGTCGGGGACCGCGTCCAGGATCAGCAGGTCGCGGTACCGCTCCAGCAGGTCCGCGGCGAAGCGGCGCGGATCGTGCCCGCCCTCCATCACCCGATCGACGGCTTCGAACACCGCCGCACCGTCGCCCGCGGCGAAGGCGTCCACCACCTCGTCCAGCAGCGAGGCGTCGGTGTAGCCGAGCAACGCCAGCGCCGACGCGTACGTCACACCCTGGGGTCCGGAGCCGGCGAGAAGCTGGTCCAGCACGGACAGCGCGTCGCGGGCGGACCCGGCGCCGGCGCGCACCACCAGCGGGAAGACCAGCGGATCGACCTCGACCTGCTCGCGGGCGCAGATGTCGATCAGCAGCCCCTGCAGCACCTTCGGCGGTATCAGCCGGAAGGGATAGGAGTGCGTGCGGGACCGGATCGTCCCGATCACCTTGTCCGGCTCCGTGGTGGCGAAGACGAATTTCAGGTGGTTTGGCGGCTCCTCGACCAGCTTCAGGAGGGCGTTGAAGCCCTCCCGGGTGACCATGTGGGCCTCGTCGATTATGTAGATCTTGTAGCGCGAGCTGACCGGGGAGTAGAAGGCACGCTCGCGCAGGTCCCGCGCGTCGTCCACACCGCCGTGGGAGGCGGCGTCGATCTCGATGACATCCAGGCTGCCGGGCCCGTTGGGGGCCAGCGCCACGCACGAGTCGCACTCGCCACACGGCGTGGGCGTCGGGCCCTGTTCGCAGTTCAGCGAGCGAGCAAGGATTCGAGCGGACGACGTCTTGCCGCAGCCACGGGGACCGCTGAACAGGTACGCATGGTGGACGCGGCCATTGCGCAGCGCCTGCTGCAGCGGTTCGGTGACGTGCTCCTGGCCGATCACCTCGGCGAAGCTGCCCGGACGGTACCGCCGGTAGAGCGCCAGGCTCATGCGCTGCCCTTCGCCGCGAAATCGGTGTTGCGTGCCGCCGGAACGCGCCGGGGCGGAGCAAGGGACCCCCCGCACACCCGCCAGAGCCCGCTTATCCTTGCTGCCTTCCGGCCCTGGGGAGGTTCACGGGGTGGACGCCGCACGAGGGGTCTGCCCCGCAGTCTAGCCGCCCGCCGGCTCACCGCGGAGGGCCGGCTGCGGTGGGATCACGGCGAGAGCCGCTGGCAGGGACAGCCGCTCCCACGCGGTCAGCGTCACGAGCTCCAGGGTCCGTCCGTGAGGCTGTCGAGCGCGGCGCGCACGCATCGTACGCGCGAGAAACGACCGAGCCGGCTACCGCGGTATGCGCGGCAGCCGGCTCAGCGGTGACCTGTTCGGCCGGACCTCCGGCCGGGTCTACCTCATACCTTGAAGGTCTCGATCGCGGTGTGCAGCTCCGCTGAGACGTCGGCGAGTTGGGAAGCCGCGGCCTGCGCCTGGGTCGCCGCCTCGGTGGTCACCCGTGCGGCACCGGCGACACCAACGATGGTGTCGGCGATGCCAGTGCTGCCGGTGGCGGCCTGGGAGATGTTGCGGTTGACCTCCGTGGTGGTCGCCGACTGCTGCTCCACGGCAGCCGCGATGCTGGCTTGGTAGCTGTGGGCCTGGTCGATGACGCCGGTGATTCCGGCGATGGCCTCGACGGCGTTGCGGCTGTCGTCCTGGATGGCCGAGATGCGCTTCGAGATGTCCTCGGTCGCCTTCGCGGTCTCCTGTGCCAGCTCCTTCACCTCGTTGGCGACGACGGCGAAGCCCTTGCCCGCCTCGCCGGCCCGGGCCGCCTCGATGGTGGCGTTGAGCGCCAGCAGGTTGGTCTGCTCGGCGATGGAGGTGATCAGCTTCACGACCGCGGCAACCTCCTGGCTGGACTGGCCGAGCTGGTCGATGGTGGCGTTGGTCTGCTTGGCCAGGGCGACAGCCTCGGTCGTGACCCGCGCCGCCTGGGAGGCACTGTGGGCGATGTCTCCGATGCTGGCGCCCACCTGCTCCGAGCCGGCGGCGACGTTGCGGACGTTGGAGCTGACCTGCTCGGCAGCAGCGGAGACGGCAGTGGCCTGGTCCGCTGTCTGACGGGCGCCGGCGGCGAGGTCGCTGCTGAGACCCTCCAGCGTGGCCGAGGACTCGGCGACGGCGTCGGCTCGGCCCCGGATCACGGTCACCGTATCGGCCATGGCTGCGAGCGGCCCGTTCACAGCGCGGGCCATGTCGCCGATCTCGTCGCTGCGTGCATCGTCCACGCCGACCCGAAGGTCACGGTCGGCGCTGATGCGGTCAAGCCGGTTGCGCAGCGCCAGGATCGGCCGCGTCAGCTGGGCTCCCATGAGCCACGACACGGCGGCGGCGATCAAGATTGCAGCAAGACCCAGCGCCGCGATCATGTTCCGGGTGTGGGTGGCGGCGGCGGTGACCTCAGCGGTGGGCATGCTTACCACGAGAGTCCAGGTGTCCTGCGCGCCGACCTGCACCGGGACGGCCACCTGAAAGGCCTCCTCGCCCAGGTTGGCGTCGGTGGCGACCCGCTCCGTGAGCTTCCCGCTCTCAAGAGCCTGCTTCGACAGCGCCTGCAGGTCCGCCGCGGCAGGCTTACCCGGCTCGGTCTTCGGGTCGGCCACAACGTTGCCCGCGGCGCTGATGAGGGCGGCGTAGCCCCGCTCGTACGGCTTCAGCTGCCCGAGCTGAGCCTGCAGCGAGTCCAGCGTGACGTCGACACCGGGGATCGCGACGACCTTGCCCTGCACCGTCACCGGCGCCGTGAGGCTGGTGATCAGGACCTGCTTGCCCGCGACCTCGTAGGAGTAGGGCTCGAGCACCTTCTGCTTGCCCGTCTGCTTGGTGAGCAGGTAGTAGTCGCCGGCGCCGGGCTTGTCGTAGTCGACCAGCGGGCTGAGCTTGATGTCGTCGCCGTCGCGGTACAGGTAGGGCACGTAACGGCCCGCGCCGTCGTGGCCTTCGGTGTTGCGGAACTTCGCGTCCTGCCCGTCGAAGGCGTTGGGCTCCCAGCCGGTCCAGACGCCCAGCAGCTTCGGGTGCTTGGCGAGCAGGTCGCGGTGCATGTCGTCGGCGACCCGGCGGCTCGGCAGCGCCTGCTGCGCCTTGCTCGTGGCCGTGATCGTGGCCAGTGTGTCGGCCAGCGCCATCTTGTCCGTGAATTCCGCCTTCACCTCGCCGGCATACCGGCTCGCCAGCTCACGGCCGTAAAGGAAACCTGCTTCTCCCCTTCATCCGAGGTCCGGATGGTGACCACCGTCAGCAGGCCGGCCACCAGGACCAGCATGAGCGTGGTGAACGCGGCGATGATGCGGGTGCGCAGACTGCGGAACGCTCGCGGAAGTGAACGGCTCACCGCGGTGGCTGGCTCAGCATGCGCGGTCAGTGCAGGTATGAAGGGTGGCACCTTTCCATGGGGGTCGAACAATCCGGGCGTGCCGTCAGGCGCCGCCCTCGGTGGCGGTATCGGCGGAAAGCCTCCGGACCTGGAGTCTGAATCCGGACAAACGGGACAGCGGCGCCGAGCACCCGTTCCGCCTTCGGCGCCCCGGGGCACAGGGCCAGCCGCCGGTCAGCGGCCTCCATCGGCCCGGTACGCGGGCGGGTATCCTCGCTCGCGGGAGGATTCGCCTAGTTGGCCTAGGGCGCACGCTTGGAAAGCGTGTTGGGGGCAACCCCTCGCGAGTTCGAATCTCGCATCCTCCGCTTCCGCGCGTCGGCGCCCCTGCAACCGGAGGTCGGCACCGGATGGATGTCGGCCGCGCAGTCCGGCCGCTGGCCGTCGCAGGCGCGCTGGCCTCCGCCGTCTCGGTGCTGCTGATCGTGACGGTCGCCGCCCTCGGTCCCAGCGCCGCGGTGCCGCAGTTGCCCGGTGCCGGTTCGTTGCCCTGGCACCTGGACGCGGCGCCGGACCCGATACTGGTCGCCACGCTCCACACCGCGGCCATCCTGCTGGGGGCCGCAGGCACGCTCGCCTGCTGGGCGGCCGTCGGGCGCGGATGGGCTCCTCGTCCGCGGCGGCTGATCGCCGCGGGAGCGATGGCGGTAGGAATTCTGGTCCCGCTACCGCCGGTCGGTTCCGCGGACGTCCTGATCTACGCCGCCTACGGCCGGATCGCGGCCACCGGGGCCGACCCCTACCGGACGGAGCCGTACGACTATGCCCGGGCCGGGGACCCGGTGGCTAAGGCGGTCCTCCCGCCGTGGCGACGCAGCGCCAGCGCGTACGGGCCGCTCGCGACCGCCGAGCAGCGCCTGATCGCCGAGGTCGCCGGTCCGTCCCCGCGCCGAGCCGTAGCTCTGCTGATGTTCGTCAACGGCGCCGCCTTCCTGGCGGCCGGTCTGCTGCTCGACCGGGTGGCGGCGAGGCGTCGCGTCCGCGGCCGCGACGGCCCCGACCACGGATCTGCGGACTCAGGCTCCGCCGAATCCGAAGTTGTAAATTCCGGGACCGCCGACTGCGAAGCCGTGCACGCCCGGCGCAGGGTGGCGCTGCTGTGGACGGCGAACCCGTTGCTGCTGCACCAGCTGGTCGCGGGTGGGCACCTCGATGCCATCGTGGTGGTCGCGGTGGCCGGCGGGCTGTTGCTGCTCGCCAGGTCGGGCCTGCTGGCCGGCGCCGCCCTGGGAGCAGCGGCGGCGTGAAGGCGCCCGCCGTGCTGGCCGGGCTCGGCGTCGCGCTCGCCCTGCGCCGTCGCCCCGCGGAGCTGGGCCGGGTGCTGCTGGGTGGGGCGCTCGTCGCCGGCCCGGCCTACCTGCTCGCCGGTCCGCATGTCCTGGACCAGCTGCGCCGCGCGTCACGGTTCGTCTCCCTGGCGAGCCCCTGGCGCGACGTCGCGGGCTGCTGGGACCCCGTTATGGGGGAGGCCGCCTCACGGGAGGCGATCGGGTTTCTGGCGCTGGGCCTCGCGGCGCTGCTGGCAGGACTGCTGCTGCACGGCCTGCCGGTCGCCCCCGATTCGGTGTCGGCCGACGCCCGGGCGGGCGCGGCCGTCGCGCTCGGGTACCTGTTCGCCGCGCCGTACTCCCTGCCCTGGTACGACGCTCTCGGCTGGGCGCTGGTCGCGCTGCTGCCGTGGTCGGCGTACGACGGCGTGCTGCTGGCGCGAACCGTGACGCTGTCCCTCGCCTACGTGCCGGGGCTGGTGGTGCCGCTGCCCGAACGGCTCACCGAACTCACCACCGAGATGCGCACCGAAGTGGCTCCGCAGATCCTGATCGCCCTGACGCTGGCCTGCGTCGCGCTGAGCCTGCGACCCCGGCCGCTGCGCCAACCGGCTCAGCCAAGTGCACCCGTCCGGCGCTCGGCCGACGCCAGAAGCGGGCCGACGTTGTAAGGGAACGCTGGCCCGCTACAGGCCCCCCGGTCCTACCCAAGTCGCTACGAGCGACATACCGCCGCGAGGCGACCTCGCGGGCCAGCGTTCGAACAACCCGGCCTCACGGCGCAGCTGAGAGGGCCACTCCCGACCACATTCGCCGGCGATGCAACGCGCCGCACCGCTCCACGACGACACGGGTGTGACGACCGGCTGAACCGGGCATCGGCGGCGCCCAGCCGTACCGCCCGTCCCGACCGCGATTGCTACGGTTCGTGCCGATGCCGTTCCGCCTGGAGATCCTCGACACCGCCGATGAGATCGGAGCCCCGCTACGGCGGGCACTCACCGACTCCTGGTTCGAGGTGGCCAACGAGGGCGGCGCGATCGGCTTCGCCGCTCCCCCGGTTCCGGCGGCTGCGGTCGAGGCGGCGATGGAGCGGCTGCTGCTCACCGTCCGACCGGGACGGACCTCGCTGATCGTCGCCCGGGACGGCGACGAGGTGGCCGGCTGGGTGGCCCTGGTACGCAACCCGAACCCGCTGCTGGCGCACTGGGCGACCGTGTCCCGTCTGCAGACCCGTCGGCTGTGGCGGGGTCAAGGCCTCGCCACCGAGCTGCTGGACCGGCTGGAGCGCATGGCCCACGACGACGGGCTGGAGCGGCTGAGGCTGACGGCCCGCAGCGGCACCGGACTGGACGAGTTCTATGCCCAACGTGGCTGGCGCGAGGTGGGCCGCTTTCCGGCGGCTCTACGGGTTGCCCCTGGTGATGACCGCGACGAGATCATCATGGCCAAGGAGCTGCGCTGACGCAGCCGGCGCCTCAGGGGCTGGCGCTCTTCGCGAGCGCGCTGAGTGCCGGAGGGCGGACGCCGCCGCCGTCCTCGGACGGCGCGCGAGCCGCCGCAACGACGAGCGCCGGGTGCACCAACAGCAGCGGCGAACCCATCAGGTTGTAGACCCGGGCCAGCGTCGTCATGGCGCGCTCGTCCCCAGCGACCGCCAGCTGTTGCACGCGGCGAGCCCACCAGCCCTGTGCCGCCAGCCGCCGGGACCGCTGCGCCGCGGGTCCGTGGCGCTGGTCCTCACCGACCGCGATTTCCCAGGGCAGGGCGAGTTCGCGGGCACACCGCCGAATAACCCGCCGGGTGGAGCCGCTGCGCCATCCCCGCCGGAACTGCCGGTGCAGCACCTCCGCCTGGCAGGCCGCCACCGTGATGCCCTGTCCGAAGGACGGATTGAAGGCACACAGCGCATCACCGACCGGGATGATCCCGTCGGGCCAGGTACGCATCCGTTCGTAGTGCCGCCGGACGTTCCCGGTGTGGCGGTGAATCCGGACATCGCCCACCGGCTCGCCGCGCCCCAGCACGGCGCTCAGGGCGGGGTCGCGTAAGGAGGCGAAGTACGCCTCCAAGCCAGCGGCGTCCCGCGGCGGCCGGTGCTGCCCGCAGCCGATACCGGTGACCAGCCAGCGGCCACCCTCCACAGGAAAGGCGATGCCGCCGGCCGGATCCGCAGGGGTATGGCTGATCAGCACACCGGGCACGCCAATCGCATCGGCGGGCAGTAGCACCGTCCTCGTCGCGTACCCGAGCCGGGCGTCCACCTCCGTCGGTGCAGGGGGCCGATAGCCGAGCTTGTCCAGCCAGACCGGCAGCCGCGAGTTCCGTCCGGACGCGTCGATGACCAGATCAGCCACCACGCAGGACCCGTCGCGCAGCTGGACCGACCAGGCGTCGCCGTGTCGCACGAGCCCGGTCACTGTCGCACCCGTCCGCAGATCGATGCCCGGCGTCTGCCGCACCCGCGTCAGCACCGCATGATCCAGAACCGCCCGAGTAAGCGACAACGTCTCGTAGCCGGCCAGCCCAGTCGGCAGCCAGCCGCACTCCGCCAGCCAGGCAAGCTGGGAGGTGTTGAACGAGACGGCCCCCGCCTCCACCAGTTCCTTCCGCAGCCCGGGCAGCAACCGCTCCAGCGCCAGCAGCCCCCGCTGCAGCAGCACGTGCGGCTGCCCGGCCTGCGGGACGCCGGGTCTGGTCTGTGGCTCGGAAGGCAACACGTCGCGCTCCAGCACGGTGACGTCGCGACCGTTCGCGGCGCAGGTGACGGCGGCGAGCGCGCCCGACATGCTGGCGCCGATCACCACGACGCGCCTGGCGTCGCCGGCCGGCCGCAACCGACTGCGCCGACTGCCGGCCGAGCCCCCCACGACACCACCTCTTTCCGCCGCCGAGCGTAGGGGGTTCCCGCTCGCGCGCCACCGCGCCGACACCTGTCCTGCATAACCACCACAGCCCGGGTGGCAGTGCTGAGGGAGCCGGCTGCTCCGGCTCCTCAGTCGCCTCTGTGCGGCTGGGCGGGCACAGCGACCGGTGGCATGGCGTCCGGCAGGATTGCGGCAGCCGGCATCGCGTGCGGCGATGCAACCTCATGGGGGCCGCCGTGCACTCCCAGCCAGCTGACAAGGGCTTCGGCGCCGACGGGCGCGGCGAACAGGTAGCCCTGACCGTAACCGCAGCCCAGCTCCAGCAGCTGGGCGCGCTGATCCGGATGCTCGACGCCCTCGGCGACAACGGTCAGGCCCATGCTGGCGCTCAGCTGGAGGATCGTGGCGACCAGGCGGGACACATCCGTGTCGGGCGCCAGCTCCTGCACGTACGAACGGTCAATCTTGAGTAGGTCGAGCGGCAGCCGGTGCAGGTAGCGCAGGGAGGCATAGCCGGTCCCGAAGTCGTCCACGGCCACGCGAAGTCCGAGCGCGCGCAGTCGCGACAGCGCTGTCACGACGCCGGAACCGTCGGCGAGGACGTCCTCGGTCATCTCCAGCACCAGCCGCTGCGGGGCCAGGCGGTGGCGCGCCAGGGTGGCGGCCACGCTGTCGGGGAAGCCGGCATCGGCGAGTTGGGAGGGTGAGATGTTGACGGACAGGTACAGATCGCCGCGGTTCAGGCTCACGAACTCCCGGCACGCCTCATCCAGCACCGCCGCTCCCAGGGCGGAGATCAGGCCGGCCCGCTCGGCGACGCCGATGAAGGCGGACGGCGGGATCTCCCCACGCTCCGGATGGTGCCAGCGCGCAAGGGCCTCCACGCCGACGGCCCGCCCGCCGCGCAGGTCCACGATCGGCTGATACGCCACCTGCAGTTCCGCGCCCGCCAGGGCGGTGGCGAGCTCGGCCCGCAGCGCCACCTCTTCGTCGACGTGCTGCCGCATGCGGGGCTCGAACACCGCGTATGTGCCCTTGCCGCGATCCTTGGCCGCGTACATGGCGAGGTCGACGTCGCGGAGCAGGCGCGTGGCGCCGTCCTCTTGCTCGCCCGCGACTGTTACGCCGGCAATTGTTACGCCGGGGACTGTTCCGCCGGCCATGTCGGCCGGTCGAGTGGCAGGGTCAGCAACGACCAACCCGATACTTCCAGTGGCCGTCACCTGTCTGGCGCCGATGACGAACGGCACCCGCAGCGCATCGAGGATGCGCTGGGCCACCGCTTCCGGGTTGGCCCCGTGCTCGAGCAGCAGCGCGAACTCATCACCGCCGAGTCGGGCCACGGTGTCGGCCGGCCGGGCACATGCCCGCAGCCGCTCACCGACGGCGTGCAGCAGGTTGTCGCCTGCCGAGTGACCCAGCGTGTCATTGACCAGCTTGAAGTCGTCAAGATCCAAGAACAGCACCGCCAGCGCCCGCCCGTCCCGCTCCTGCAGCGCGACGGCGTGACTCAGCCGGTCGGCAAACAGCGCGCGGTTGGCGAGTCCGGTGAGCGGATCGTGGAACGCCTGGTGTTGCAGGCGCTCGGACAGCGTCGAGTTGTGCAGCAAGGTAACGAGCTGGCGGATGAGGACGAGCGCGAACAGGAGTAGGTGGGCCGTGATCTGCATCCGGTCGATGCGCGCGCCGGTGGCTGCGTGCCAGGCGGTCACCGCCACCGCCGCGCTGAACGGCAGGTACGGCAGCAGCAGCCGCCAGCGCGGCATCAACTCCGCGCGCGGAACGGCGACCTCGTCGGCCGGTTCGGTGGCCCGGGCGGCCACCAGCAGCGCGGCGAAGGCGACCAGCCAGCCCAGGTCCGGCAGGTCCCCCGAGACGTAGCTGCCCCGTGCCGACAGGATCGCGAAGGCGGTGTCCGACGTGACCATCGCCAGGACTGCCACCAACAACGGCCGCAGCACGCGCATCGAGCCGGCCGAGGCCCGTGGCGCCAGCAGAAAGACCATCGTGACCAGCAGGACGTCGGACAGCGGGTACGCCAGCGCGATTCCGAAGGCGAGCGTCGAGTCGGCGCCGGCCCGGTACGCCGGCCCCAACGCGGCGACCCAGGAGATGACCAGCAAGGACAGTGTCACGATCAGGCCGTCGAGCGCCGAAGCGAGGCGCATCTCGACCGTGGTGCGGCCCTGCAGGTATGCCAGCCCGACGGCTGCGGCGACGGGGAACAGCAGGTACCCGGCGTCAGCCGGCGAGGGGAACAGCACCTCCGAGCGCCGGACGAGCTCGTTCCATGTCCAGTAGAGGTTGCCGGCGCCCCAGCCGAAACAGCCGAGCCCGAGCAGCGCCCAGGCACGACGACCGTCCCCGCGTAGGCGCCATGCCGCGTGTCCAGCGGCACCCGCCGCTGCGAACGCGATGCCCGTGGTGGCGAGCAGACCGAACGTCGCGCCCGCGCGACCGTCGAGCGACACGAGCAGCACCGCGCACGCCACAGCCCAGCAACTCAGGCCGAGCCACCGCCCATGCCGGACCGGCACCGCTGTCTCCCTCCCGCCCGGGTCGGTTCTCACACCCAGGAAGAAGGTCCCGGCGAAGTGTTCGCACCGCTACCAGCACGGTATCGGCAGCAGATGGACACCACTACAGCATGCGATATATCGGGCGGCCGCAATTCCGGCAAGGCCCCGACGGATGTTCAGGGCCTGCGGCGTTGGAGCGAGGCGAAACAAGACAGCAGGCCGACCACTGCCGCCTAGGAGGTGGCCGTTCGCACTCTGCAGCAACGGAGGGCTCGTAGTAGCGGGTGAAGCCCCCGCAGGACCAGGCGATGGCGTCCTTCAGTGGCGCGCCGCCCCAGCGCGGTTCTCCAGACACGAGAAGGGGTTTGCCCACCTCGTAGGCGGGGGGCTCGTACTCTGGAATGCCGCCGCTGGTCGGGGCCATCAGATCGACGACGACCGTTGGTGCGGTACCACCTATGAACCATTCGTTCACGGTGAAGGTGACGGAGGCGGTGTCAAGGTGCCCGTCGTCGTACTTGTTCGTGGCAACAGGGCCGATGCTGGTGATCGTGCCGTCGAAGGCAAAGGCCCGCTTCTTGAGCGTCGTCGGGCTGTACTGCTCGATACAGCGCGTAGAACTGCTGCCCTCCCCGACGGGACCTGTGCGGGTGTCCGCGCTCGCCGAGGGCGATGCGACCCTGGCTGGGGCTCCTGCCTGTGGGGCGTCCGAGCCCAAAGTCTGGGACGGGCTTGGCTGCGGCGCGGCGGCCTGCCCAAGCACGCTGGACCAGGACGATCCTCTGCGGCGCTTGCGAGGGTCGCCTGAGCGGCGTGCGCGAAGGTTGTTCATACAGCGCGCTCAATGCGCAGTGCGTCCAGCAGCAGGAATGCCGCAGCCACCGCGCAGACCACTGTGATGAGCACCGACAACCGAAACGGGAGCCTCTCGCCCCCGTAACGGGGAGGAGCCCAAGCTGCGAGGGCCAGGCTCGCCGGGAGGATGATGGCGGACATGCGGGCCGACGCTCGACCGGACAGCATGTCAGGCGCCCTTTCAAGCTTGACCGCTGTTCCAGCCAGGAACGACCCCTGCCGAACTCGGGTCGCTGCTCCCGACAACGTGCGTCGGTAGCCCTGAAGCGGTGGAGGTGGGATTTGAACCCACGGAGAGCTTGCACCCTCACACGCTTTCGAGGCGTGCGCCATCGGCCACTAGGCGACTCCACCAATGCCCGGCCAGCCTACCTAAGACGGCGCGCGGCCTCGAAGAACGATCGCAGCAACTGCCCCGACTCGTCCGCCAGCACGCCGCCGAGCACCTCGGGCCGGGAGTTCAGCCGGCGGTCGCGGACCACGTCCCACAACGAGCCGACAGCTCCTGCCTTGGCGTCCTGCGCCCCGTAGACCAGCCGGGCCACCCGGGCCAGCACGAGCGCACCGGCGCACATCGTGCACGGCTCCAGCGTGACCACCAGCGTGCAGCCGGTCAGCCGCCAGGAGCCGAACTGCGCGGCCGCCTGCCGGAGCGCCAGAACCTCCGCATGGGCAGTCGGGTCGGCTTCCGCCTCCCGGCGGTTGCGCCCGCGCCCCAGCACCCGTCCGTCTGGGGCGAGCACCACGGCACCCACGGGCACGTCCCCGGTGGACAGCGCCAGGCCGGCTTCCGCCAGCGCCTCCCGCATCGCCGGAATCCAGGACTCCGGCGCGGACGAGATCAACCCCCGCGCAGCGACTCGAGGACGTCGGCGCAGCCGGCGCTCTCGGCCAGCGCGGTGAGGATGTCACCCGGAAGCAGCCCCTCCTCGGCTATCAGCTCCAGCAGCTTGTCCTTGGAAGTGCCGAGATCGGCAAGCAGTTCCGCGTCGCCGGCCGGCTCACCTGCCGGAACCCGGCGCTCGTCATCGTCGCCGCCGCCCTCCGGCGCCTCGGGGCCGACGTCCGGAAAGAGGGCACCGGCCAGCCCGCTGCTGTCGACGACCCGGAAATCCGACAGAAAGATCCGCGGGTCGGTGTCTGCCTGCTCATCGAGGCGGACGACGGCGAACCACTCGTCGTCCTCTTCGACCAACAGCAAGGTGACCTGCGCCGACTGCTCCTCCTCGCTCAGGTCCCGCAGCATGTCGACCACCGCGTCGAGGTCCTCGGCGCTCCCGAGGTCGAGCTCCTGGCCCACCCACGCGTCGTCGCTACGAGCGAGGGCGGCGGCGAAGTGCGACACGAGTCTCTCCCTGCGGTGCGGGGCTGAAGGGGATCAGCCCATCGCGCCGTCTAGTGCCCGCTCGTACGGCTCCGCGAAACCGAGTCGTTGCGCGATGAACGCGAGCATCTCGTCGGCGTACAGCTCGGTGTCGGACAACACGGCGCCGAGTTCCATCTCATCGATGCCCAGGTCCGCGAAGATCGACAGGTCGCCCGTGGGGAACACGTCGTCCATGTCGTCGTCGCCGGGCATCGGCTGATCCAGCTGCTGGACCACCTGTCGAGCCAGGTCCCACGCCGCCGCAGCGGTGACGTCGGACAACAGCACCCGCTGATCATCGCCGCGGACCCGCAACGCCACGAAGAACTCACCGGCGATGTCGACCAGCCCGATGCCGCCGAGCTCCCCTTGCTGCTGGCGCAGGGTGGCCGTCAGCGCATCCAGGTCGCCCGCGATCCGTTCCGGCAGCGCGTCGGCCTGCCAGCGACCCTCCTCGCGGTACAGGGCGACAGCGACGTAGTCGTCGTCCTCGGGCATCCGGCCTCCTCGACAGTTGCCGCGATCGTCGCACGGCGCTCGGCGACTCTCCCAGGCGGCAGCGAGTCTCCGACCCCCGGCACCCGGTTTGCCCCCGGCCGGACGGGTACGTCCGCATCGGAGTTCTCCGCGGCCGGCACGGCCACGCCACGTGTTTGAGGAAAGGACGTACACGTCATGAGTGAGCGCAACACCGTCGCCCGGGCAATGCACGACATCGGGCTCGCCGCCTGGTTCGGCGGTTCGCTGATGGGGGCCATCGGCGTCAACGGGGCGGCCTCCGATGTCGACGACCCGCGGCAGCGTGCCCGCGTCGCCAACGCCGGTTGGGCCCGCTGGACCCCGGTGAACCTGGTTGCCATCGGCGTCCACCTGCTCGGCGGCGCGCAGCTGGTCCGGGGTAACAGGAACCGCATCGCCGGGCAGAAGGGCGTGGCGGGCATGACGGTCTACAAGACCGCCGTCACCGGCGCCGCGCTCGGGGCCACCGGTTACAGCCGCGTCCTGGGCCAGAAGGTCATCTCGGCGGGCGACGTACCCGTGGCCGGCGGCACCTCGCC
>JALYNC010000107.1 GCA_030773415.1 Actinomycetota bacterium | reverse complement strand
ACCGCCTCCCCGGCGTCCTGCGCCCGGATGCGCTGCAGCAGCGCCATCAGCAGCGGCACCTCGGCGCCGATGAGCGCCCCGATCACCACGGACGCGGTGAGCACAGCCGGCAGGTACAGGCCCAGCCAGGCGTACGCCGCGTACAGACCCAGCACGGACAGGCCGCCCACGACGGCCAGCGCACCTTCGACCAGGGCGAACGCCAGCAGCGGCCGGCGCAGCATCGGCTTGGCCGCGAGGGACCCCAGGCCCATGGAGAACACCACGACGCCCAGCACCACCGACGTCTCCTGCACACCGCCGCCGGCCAGGTAGTTGCCGAGGGTGAGCAACGCCAGTTCGTAGACCAGACCGCACGCGGCGCACAGCAGCACCGCGAGCAGCAGCACCGCCCGGGACGCGCGTTCGGCGGCGTGCCCGGCTCGCCCTGCCGGGCGGACCAACCCGGCCGCTGTCACCGGGGCGTCCCGTCCATCGGCGTCAGGTGATGGACGCGGCGAAGACGGCGCCCATCGCGAGACTGATCACGGCGACCACGGCGGCGGCGGGGTCGGGCCGCTCGTGGGTGATGATCCGGCCCAGGTGGCCTGGCGTCACCACGTCGAGAATCTTGAACGACACCACCTGCAGGACGACGCCGAGCAGCCCGTAGGCGGCCGCCTGCACGAGACCCCGGCTGAGCACGTCGTCGCTCTCCAGAATCGCCATCGTGACGATCATGGTGAGCGCGAGGATGTTCGCCGAGACGACGGTCGTGGCATTGACGTTGCGCTCGGCGAAGACCAGCTGGCGCAGCCGCCCGGGCGTGATCACGTCCAGCATGGCGTACCCGACGACCAGGACCACCAGGCCCGTGGCGGCGTACGCGACGGTGGCCAGGATGCCGCTGACAAGCTCTTCCATCATCGCCGGAACGGCTCCTGTCCGAATGCTGGTCGGGATGTCACTTGCCGGTACCCGGGCCGCCCCCGCGGCCGGTGTCGCCCGCACCGCCGAAGCCGCCCCGGCGCGGGCCACCGTACCGGCCGCCCGGCAGGAAGATCGGGCCGATGATCGGCACCCACCGCGACGAGCCCGTCTCGGAGTTGTCGACGCTGATCAGCGACCCGCTGTTGTCCGGATCGGGGCGGACGGCGACGAACTCCTCGTCATAGCGCAGGAACGTGCCGGCCTCCTCGTCGTGCCGCTCGTTCGGCTCATATATCGACACGATGTCGGATGCGACCTCACTTACCGAGTCGTCGCTGCGAGCCTCGACGTTGTCCTCGCGCCGATCCGTGACCTCGTAGGTCTCGGCGACGTACTGCGCGATCTCACCGGGGCCGTTGCCGCTTCCGCACCCGGCGAGCAGCACTGCGGCGAGAGCCGCTGCCATGACGGACCTCACGCGCCTCACCAGATCACCGCCGAGCGGGTCCGCACGACCTCGCCGGTGCCGGGGTACAGGTGCCAGGTCCGCCACTGCGCCGTCCGGATGCCGTCGGCACCGGGCACCGGAGCGTCGGCCCTGCCCTGCAGCACGGTGAGCGCGTCCGGCGATCCCGGAAAGACACCGGCGAGCCGATCCGGCCCTACGGCGGCTGCGCGCAGGCGCGCCGCCAGGGCGGCCAGGTCCGCCGGGCACACCGTGCGCACCTGACTGGCGAAGCGGTAACGCAGCCCGCCCACCGCCTCCTCGTGCGTGCCGGGCAGTGGACCACCGGATCCGCCGCAGGCCGGGCACGCCACGGTTTCTGTCAGCTCGGCGCCGTCCACGGTGAGAACGGCCCGGTGGGACGCGCCCAGCAGTTGCAGGCGCAGCCGGCGGCCGGCTGATCCGAGCTCCAGAACGTCGAGCACCAGGTCGTCCAGGTCGGCACCCGGGACGGCAACCGGTGAAAAGCGCAGCGCCGCCGCGGTGGTGTCCAGGTACGGGACGTCCAGTTCGGTGATCATCCTCAGCTGCGATGGAAGACGTCGAGGTCGGCGTTGGTGACCCGCCGGCCGATGCTGACGTCCCAGCCGGCGCCGGAGGTGCGCTCGAACGACAGCCGCTCCGGGGCGTCCGGGTCGTCGCCGGCGGCGTAGTCGAAGTACTCGATGAAGCCCGACGGCGCCGTGCCGGTGGTACCGATGGCGGTGAAAGACGCCCTGCCGTTCTCCGCCCGGGTCCAGGTGCGGCCGTCGTACTCGACCCGAGCTGCGCCCGGCGAGAGCTCCGGAGCCAGCACCCGGCGCCACAGCACCATGTACAGCTCCCCTTCGCCCGGCTCCACCGA
>JALYNC010000106.1 GCA_030773415.1 Actinomycetota bacterium | reverse complement strand
CCGTAGAGCCAGCCCCGGCGCTCGCGGGCGACCCGGCCCAGTCCGTTGAGGGCCGAGTCGACCTCCTCGTTGTCGTAGAACACGAAGGTGAGGTCGCAGGCCGGCGTGCCGCCGGGGACGCCGAAGTGGCCGGCCAGCCGCAGCATCACCGCGTCGCCGGCCTTCATGTCTGTGGTGCCGCATCCGTACAGCCGCTGTACCCCATCGACGACGCGCAGCTCGGAAGGCACGTTGTCGGCGATGGGAACGGTGTCCAGGTGCCCCGCGAGGACCACCCGGGTGGGTCGGCCGAGGTTCGTCCGGGCCAGCACGGCGTTGCCAATCCGCTCCACCTCGAGACCGCCCAGGCCGCGCAGCGCGGCCTCGACGGCGTTGGCGAGCGCCTCCTCGGTGCCGGAGACCGACGGCGCGTCCACGAGGGCCTGGGTGAGCGTGAGGACGTCGGCGGACAGGTCCAGCTGCGGGAGGTCGCTCACGACTGCCGAGCCTAGGGGGCGGCCCGCCCACCGGCCGCCCCGGCGCGGAGCACCCCTCGGTAGCGTCGCCCCGTGACCGACGCCGCACCCGCCGCCGTGCCCGTCCCCGCATCCGCCGCCGGGCTGGCGACCCTCACCCCGTCGGGGACGGTCCTCGACACCTGGTACCCGGAGCCGCACCTCGGCGCTCCCGACGGTGCCCGGCCGGGGACGACGCGGCTCGGCGCGCTGGAGCTCTCCGGCGAGCTGGGGCCCGACTACGGCGGCCTCGTGCGGCGCGACGAGGCACGGGGCGTGGAGGTCGTCGCCGTCCGGACCGTGATCCCCGACCTGTCGCAGCCGCCGGTCGACGCGCACGACGTCTGGCTGCGGCTGCACCTGCTCTCGCACCGCCTGGTCCAGCCGCACGGGGCGGACATGACCGGCGTCTTCGGACTGCTGGCCAACGTGGCGTGGACCAGCCACGGGCCGGTCGATGTGGCAGCGCTCCCGGCCGTGCGGCTGCGCATGCGCGCCGTCGGTGAGACGCTCGCCGTCACTTCCATCGACAAGTTCCCGCGCATGACCGATTACGTGGTCCCGGCCGGGGTGCGCATCGCCGACGCCGACCGGGTGCGGCTCGGCGCGTACCTCGCCTCGGGCACCACCGTCATGCACGAGGGGTTCGTCAACTTCAACGCCGGCACCCTCGGCGCCTCGATGGTCGAAGGTCGCATCAGCGCCGGCGTGGTCGTCGGCGACGGCTCCGACATCGGTGGCGGGGCGTCGATCATGGGAACCCTGTCGGGCGGCGGCAAGCAGGTGATCTCGATCGGCGAGCGCTGTCTGCTCGGCGCCAACAGCGGTCTCGGGATCTCGCTCGGCGACGGCTGCGTGGTCGAGGCCGGCTGCTACGTCACCGCCGGGACCAAGGTGACCCTTCCCGACGGCGAGGTCGTGAAGGCCCGGGAGCTCTCCGGCGCGGCGGGCCTGCTGTTCCGGCGCAACAGCGTCACGGGCGCCATCGAGGCGGTGCCGCGGACCGGGTCCTGGGGCGGGCTGAACGCGGCCCTGCACGCCAACGACTAACGGGGCTTCGCCCCAGCCCGACGAGCGATGTGGCGTCGTGCGGGTGCGGTCGTAGGCTCCGGTCGCGGGTCAACACGGAGAGTAGGCTCTCCGTCATGGGCCGCATGTAGCGGTAGGTGGCCCCGGGGGGCCGGACCTCGCGACCGGAGCTGGTGATGACGGTAGCCCGCAGCGTTGCTGATGTCCTCACCGAGCACGTCACGCTCGAGGTGGAGTGCATCGACCGGATGTATTTGAACGTGTATCAGCCTCGGCTGCAGCACGTGAACGGCGCGGTGTGGTTCTTCCGCGGCCATCGGGGCGGGACCTTCGCCTCCTCGGCGTTGATGGATCCGATCAGCAAAGCGTTCGTGGCCTCGATCCACGGGTTCTGCCGGGATCACGACGTGCGGCTGGTCGACTTCGTCAAGGGGCAGCGCAAGGACGACCTGGCGCACGAGTACCTGGCCGGGTTCGAGGCGGCGGGGCAGACCCAGGGAGTGCTGTTCGTCGGTCGGGCGCAGGAAAAGCAGCGCGTGTTCCGGACAGAGAAGCGCCGCAACCCGATCACGGGTGCGACCTATCCGTGGATCGTGTCGTCGACGGCGGTGGTGAACCAGTTCTACTTCTACTGCGTCGATGACGAGTTCGGCCCGTTCTTCCTGAAGTTCAGCAGCTACTTCCCCTACAACGCCAAGCTGTGCATCAACGGCAACGAGTGGGCCAAGCGGCAGGCGACCATGGCCGGGATCGGCTTCACCGCCCTGGACAACGGCTTCGCCTCCTGCGACGACCCGAAGCGGCTGCAGCGGATCTGCGCACGGCTGTCGGCGGCGAAGATCGACGCTCTGCTGCGCAAGTGGCTGGCCCTGCTGCCGCACCCGTTCACCGCGGCCGACCGGCGCGCCGGCTACCGGTATGACATCTCGATCCTGCAGGCCGAGTTCAGCCTGACCCAGATGTTGGACCGGCCGTTGAGTGGCCGGGTGCTGTTCGAGGAGATCATCCGGCAGACCTCGATCTGGGCCGGCCCAGCCGGATCGGGCTGGTCTTCGACCGGCGCGTGCGCACCCGCGGGCCGCGGCCGACACCCGGTCGGTGGCGGACTCGGGTGATCACCGACGGGGTCACCCCGTCGCTGCACGTCGACTTCAAGCACTCCAAGATCAAGCAGTATCACAAGGAAGGCCGGGCGCTACGCACCGAGACGACCGTCAACGACACCGGCGACTTCGGCATCGGCCGCCGGTTGTGCAACCTGCCTGCCCTGGCGGCAGTGGGCTTCACCGCCAACCGGCGTCTGCTGGACGCCGAGCGTCTGTCCTGCGACCCGACCATCGGCGCCGACGCGTTCGCCGCCGTGACCACACCGGCCGTCGTCGGCACCCAACGCGCCTCGGCGTTGCCGTTCGACTCGCCCCGCACCCAGGCACTGCTCGCCGTGCTGGTGCTGTTCGTGCTGTCCCCCCAAGGGTTCCGCAACCGTGACCTACGCGCCCACCTGGCGCCCCTGCTGGGCTGCGATCCCAGCCTGATCACCCCCGGGCGGATGAGCTACGACCTGCGCCGGCTCCGGCTGCACGGCCTGATCGAACGCATCCCGGGCAGCCATCGCTACCGCGTCACGCAGGACGGGCTGCGCTACGCGATCTTCCTGACCCGGGTGCACACCAGGCTGCTACAACCAGGACTGGCCGCCCTGTTCGACGCCTACCCACCCGCGCCGACGCCGCTTCGCAACGCCGTGACCCACCTCGAGCACGTCATCGACGACCTCGTGACTCGGTCACGCCTGGCGGCGTGACCGTAGAAGACTCGACCCGACGAAGGACACTTCGATGAAAACTTGACTCACGCGCACCGACTTCGTCGGCTCAAGCCTTCTAGCGACGTGCGATCCGGTTGAACTTCTCGCCGTACTTCTCCAGGGCTGCGTCCGCGCGCGCCTCATCGCCGCCGAACAGGTTGGCGCGTAACGGCTCCCATAACGACCCGTGAGTCGCGAGCTCGTGAGTCAGATCCTCAACCGGGCTGCCCTCGCGGTGGTGTGACCGGTAGGTGGACCGCCCGAACCAGTGCGACCCCCAGTAGCTATGGCCGGAGTCCGCTGCAGCGTGCAAGTTGACGATGTCTTGATGTAGGACGCCGAGGATGACCTCGGCCCGGTCGTACTCCGTCGCGTAAGCGTCCGGGTCTGGCCACTGGTCCGAGAACAGCGGGCGCAGGCTGAGGTGCAGCCACTCGGCCACCGGCATGAAGTACTTGCCCTGCCGCCGCTCGGTGAAGTCCTTAAGTGCCTCCTCCGGGTCCTTGCCGGTGATGATGGGCGCGAGCGAGCGTCAGCGGGACCCACTCATTGACGAAGGGCGCGTCCGGGCCGGTGGCCTCGAGCAAGGGCAGAGGCTTCTGCGCGTACT
>JALYNC010000105.1 GCA_030773415.1 Actinomycetota bacterium | reverse complement strand
CGCTCTCCGAGGGCGACGTCGAGTCCGTCGACGGCACCCGCACGATCGAGTGCTGGCTGCACGGCTCGACCTTCGACCTCCGGACCGGGAAGCCGACCACCCTGCCGGCGTTCGAGCCGGTCCCGGTGTACCCCGTGGCTCTCGAGGGCGACGACGTCCTCGTCGACGTGCACACCCCCCTCAACGGCCCCTGACGGGCCTGGACCACCTGACTGCACGACCCACAGACGAGCGAAGGACACCACAGTGAGCACCCTGGAGATCCGCGACCTCCACGTCACCGTCGACACCGAGGACGGCCCCAAGGAGATCCTCAAGGGGGTCACGCTGGCCATCGGCGCGGGTGAGACCCACGCGATCATGGGGCCCAACGGCTCCGGCAAGTCGACGCTGGCCTACTCGATCGCGGGGCACCCCAGGTACACCGTGACCTCGGGGTCGGTGACGCTGGACGGCGAGGACGTGCTCGCCATGTCGGTGGACGAGCGGGCACGGGCCGGCCTGTTCCTCGCCATGCAGTACCCGGTGGAGGTGCCCGGCGTATCGGTATCGAACTTTCTGCGCACCGCCGCCACCGCCGTGCGGGGTGAGGCACCCAAACTGCGGACGTGGGTCAAGGAGGTCCGCGAGGCGATGGAGCGGCTGTCGATGGATCCGTCCTTCGCCGAGCGCTCGCTCAACGAGGGCTTCTCTGGTGGCGAGAAGAAGCGTCATGAGGTGCTGCAGCTGGAGCTGTTGCGTCCCAAGATCGCGATCCTGGACGAGACGGACTCAGGCCTGGACATCGACGCCCTGCGGGTCGTCTCCGAAGGGGTCAACCGGGTCGGTGCCGCCGGACAGACCGGCACGCTGCTGATTACGCACTACACGCGGATCCTGCGCTACATCAGGCCCGACTTCGTGCACGTCTTCGTCAGCGGCCGGGTCGTCGCCGAAGGCGGTCCGGAGTTGGCCGAGCAGCTCGAGGCCGAGGGGTACGACCGGTACGTCAGCGGAGGCGGGCCGGCGGCCACGGGGGCAGCGTCGTGACGGGTTACCGGGCGCCGTACGACGTCGACCGGGTGCGCAAGGACTTCCCCATCCTGGCGCGGACGGTCCACGACGGCCGTCCGCTGGTCTACCTGGACAGCGCGGCGACGTCGCAGAAGCCGACCGCCGTGCTCGATGCCGAGCGGGCGTACTACGAGACGTCGAACGCCGCCGCCCACCGGGGGGTGCACACGCTGGCCGAGGAGGCCACGGACGCCTACGAGACGTCCCGCGCGAAGATCGCCGCCTTCGTCGGGGCTCCGGCGGACGAGATCGTCTTCACCAAGAACTCGACCGAGTCGATCAACCTCGTCGCGTACGCGATGTCGAACGCCGCGACGGCCGGCCCGGAGGCCGCCCGCTTCCTGATCGGGCCCGGTGACGAGATCGTCATCACGGAGATGGAGCACCACTCCAACATCGTTCCGTGGCAGCAGCTGTGCCAACGCACGGGCGCCACGCTGCGATGGGTGTCGCTGACCGACGATGGCCGGCTGGACCTGTCGAACCTCGCCGATGTCGTCAACCCGCGGACGAAGATCGTCGCATTCGTCCACCAGTCCAACATCCTCGGCACCATCAACCCTGTCGGGCCGATCGTTCGCCGTGCCCGTGAGGTCGGCGCGCTGGTGCTGCTCGACGCCTGCCAGTCGGTGCCGAACCAGCCCATCGACGTGAAGGCGATGGACGTCGACTTCATGGTGTTCTCTGGGCACAAGATGCTCGGACCCACCGGCGTCGGGGCGCTCTACGGCAAGTCCTCGCTGCTGGAGACGATGCCACCGTTCCTGACCGGCGGTTCCATGATCGAGTGGGTCACGATGGACGCCACCAGGTTCGCGCCACCGCCCCAGCGGTTCGAGGCCGGCGTACCCAACATCGCGCAGGTGGTCGGCCTTGCGGCCGCGGTGGACTACCTGACCGAGCTCGGCATGGACAACGTGTTCGAGCACGAGCGGATGCTGACCGAGTACGCGCTGGAGCGGCTGCAGGCCGAGCCCGGTGTCCGGATCGTCGGACCTCCCACTGCGGAGGCTCGTGGCGCCGCGATCTCGTTCGCGGTCGGCGACCTGCATCCGCACGACGTGGGCCAGATCCTGGACGAGAACGGCGTGGCCGTTCGGGTCGGTCACCACTGCGCGCACCCGGTGTGCAAGCGGTACGCCGTTCCGGCCACTACCCGTGCCTCGTTCAACGTCTACACCACGACGCAGGAGATCGATGCGCTCGTGGAAGGGGTGCGCCGGGTCAAGGCGTTCTTCTCGGTATGAGCACGCCGAAGGTCGACTCGATGTACCAGGAGATCATCCTGGATCACTACCGCAACCCCCACCACAAGGGCCTGCGCGAGCCGTACGACGTCGAGGTTCACCACGTGAACCCGACGTGCGGCGACGAGGTCACGCTGCGCGTCAGAATCGATCAGGCCGGAAACGGCGCCGTCATCTCCGATGTCTCCTACGTCGGCGAAGGTTGTTCGATCAGCCAGGCGAGCACATCCGTCATGACCGATCTGGTGATCGGCGTGCCGGTGCCGGACGCCATGAGCAGAGCCGAGGCCTTCCTCGCGCTGATGCAGTCCAAGGGCGCGCTCGCGCCGGACGAGGACGTCCTGGAGGACGCGATCGCGTTCGCCGGCGTCTCGCGCTACCCGGCGCGCGTGAAATGCGCCCTGCTGTCCTGGATGGCGTGGAAGGACGCGACGGCACAGGCGCTGGCCGCGTCCGACGCCGGGCGGACCGCGGCCGGCAACACTGACCTGCCCATCTCATCTCTCGAGGAGATTCCGTCATGACCGACGTGACCCAGACGGCCGTGGCGGCCGAGGCCACCGAGCCCCCCCTGATGCCCGAGACGGCTCAGGCTCAGACCGCGCAGACCTCCCCGGCTCTGGAGACGGCCGACATTGCGGACACGGCCCAGATTCCGGACACGGCCGAGACGGCTTCGGATGCCGAAGCCACCGGTACCACCGGCGCGTCAGCTGCTGGCGGTATGCCGGCGACGGACGGCACGGCGCCCACGAGCGGCGTGAGCGTCGACGAGATGACAGAGGCGATGCGCGACGTCGTCGACCCCGAGCTGGGCATCAACGTGGTCGACCTCGGGCTGGTCTACGGCCTGCGCCTCGACGGCAGGGTCGCCACCATCGACATGACACTCACCTCGGCTGCCTGCCCGCTCACGGACGTGATCGAGGAGCAGACGCGGGCTGCGATCGGCCCGCTGGTGGACTCTTTCGCGATCAACTGGGTGTGGATGCCGCCGTGGGGCCCGGACAAGATCACCGATGAGGGTCGCGAGCAGCTGCGCGCCCTCGGGTTCAACGTCTGAGTTCCTTGCCTCTTCGATCGGACAACTCGCCGTGATCACCGTCGCGCAGCTGGAGCTGCGAGCGGGTTCACGGCTGCTGCTCGACGCGGCATCGTTTCGCCTTGGCCCAGGGGAGCGCGTCGGCCTGGTGGGCCGCAACGGGGCAGGCAAGACCACGCTCACCAAAGTGCTCGCCGGTGAGACCCAGCCCGCCGCGGGCACAGTCACCAGCAGCGGCACGGTCGGTTACCTGCCGCAGGACCCGCGCTCCGGCGACCTCGAGCAGCTCGCTCGCGACCGCATCCTGTCCGCCCGCGGCCTGGACACCGTCCTGCGCGATCTGGGTGCCGCCACGTCGGCCATGGCCAGTGCCGACGACGGCACCCGGGATGCGGCGTTGCGCCGCTACGGCCGTCTGGAAGACCAGTTCCACGTCCGTGGCGGCTACGCCGCCGAGGCCGAGGCGGCGTCTATCGCCTCCAGCCTCGGGTTGCCGGATCGGGTGCTCGGGCAGCCGCTGCGCACGCTGTCCGGAGGCCAGCGGCGCCGGGTGGAGCTGTCCCGGATCCTGTTCAGCGGCGCGGACACGCTGCTGCTGGACGAGCCGACCAACCACCTCGACGCCGACTCCATCGTCTGGCTGCGTGAGTTCCTGCGCACTCACAAGGGCGGCCTGCTGATCATCAGCCACGACGTGGGGCTGCTCGAGGCGACGGTCAACCGGGTGTTCCACCTCGACGCCAACCGGTCGGTGATCGACGTGTACAACGTCGGCTGGAAGGCCTACCTGCAGCAACGGGAGACCGACGAGCGCCGCCGCAAGCGGGAGCGGGCCAACGCCGAACGGCAGATCGCTCAGCTGACGTCGCAGGCGGACAAGATGCGGGCCAAGGCAACGAAGGCCAAGGCGGCGCACTCCATGGACAAGCGGGCCGCCAAGCTCGCCGCCGGCATGTCCGAGGTCCGGCGTGCCGACAAGGTGGCGAAGCTGCGGTTCCCGGAGCCGGCACCGTGCGGCAAGACGCCGCTGACCGCCCGGGGGCTGTCAAAGTCGTACGGCTCGCTGGAGGTGTTCACCGATGTGGACCTGGCCATCGACCGGGGCAGCCGCGTGGTGATCCTCGGCCTGAACGGCGCGGGTAAGACGACGCTGCTGCGCCTCCTGGCCGGGGTGGAACCTGCAGACACGGGCGAGGTGCTGCCTGGTCACGGCTTGCGCCTGGGCTACTACGCGCAGGAGCACGAGACGATCGACGGAAACCGGTCGGTGCTGGAGAACCTCAAGACCGCCGCCCCGGACAGCCCCGAGACCGAATTGCGCCGGACGCTGGGCGCCTTCCTGTTCTCCGGGGACACCGTCGATCAGCCGGCCGGCACGCTGTCCGGCGGTGAGAAGACCCGGCTGGCCCTGTCGATGCTGGTGGTGTCGAGCGCGAACGTGCTGCTGCTGGACGAGCCCACCAACAACCTCGACCCGGCCAGCCGCGAAGAGGTCCTCACCTCGCTGGCCGCGTACCGGGGCGCCGTCGTGCTGGTGACGCACGACGAGGGCGCCGTGGACGCACTCAACCCCGAGCGGGTGATCCTGCTGCCGGACGGCGTCGAGGACAATTGGAGCGACGATCTCGCCGACCTGGTGGCCCTGGCCTGACACCTGGCCTGACGCCTGAACGGACGCGCTGTGCACGAGGTCAGCGCCGGTCCGCACGCTGCGGGAGAGCGCCGGAAAACAACAATCGGGAAGATCTCTCCGCGATTCCGGTGTCCGTTGTCGATCCGCGCCCCTGCCGTTCGTCTAAAGGGTGAAGCAATCGGCAGGGCGCGTCGGACACGAGGCGCCACGCACCCCAGCGAACTCCAAGGCCGGACCCAGGCGCCGCAGCAGATTACCGGGCCGCTATCGGCGTCTCCCGGCGGACCCGGTCGATGGCCCGGTTACTTGCCGCCGATGGTGGAGCCGTTGGAGCAGGTGCGGGAGGCGCTGAGCCGGGGGTCAGCGTGGAAAGCGGTGTCGGCCGACTGGATCGTGGGGGCGGTTCGCACCGTCGAACGAGCCGGGGTGCTGCACATCGGCCGTCTCGGCGTGGTGCCGGACCGGCAGGGCGAGGGCATCGATACGGCGCTGGTGCAGGCGTGCCTGGAGGCGGCGGGACCGGGCGTCCGGCGGGCGGCGCTGTTCACCGGCGCCCGCAGCACCGCGAACCTGCAACTGTACGAACGGCTCGGTTTTCTGATCGAGCGTCGCGAGCGGCCAGCTTCCGGCATCGAGCTGGTACACCTGTCGAAGGAGCTGTCCCGCGTCGGATGACTGCCGACATTGGCAGGAGAGGAGCGCCGCATGGCAGAGCGATGCCTGTCAGTTCAGCGGGCATAGCCGCCAGGGTCGTAGCCATGACAGACGATGGCGCGGTCGCCCATTTCGCCGCCAAGCTCCATTACGAGACGGATGCGGCGGATCTGTCCGCTGCCCTGATCGCCGGCGCAGCACTGGTGGTCGTCGACAGTAGGAGCGAACCGGCCTGGCGGCAGGGGCGGGTGCCCGGCGCCGTCCATCTGCCGACAGACCGCATTCCCGCCCAGGCGACGCGGCTGCTCGACCGTGCGGTGCCCGTCGTGACGTACTGCTGGGGTCCCGGATGCAACGGCTCGACGCGGTCAGCCCTCGCGCTGGCTTCGCTGGGCTTCCGGGTGCGGGAGATGATCGGCGGGTTCGAGTACTGGGCGCGGGAGGGGCTTCCGGTGGAGTACGACGACGGCGTCCGCCGGAGGCCGGTCGACCCGCTCACGGCCCCCGCCGCCGCGAATCGCTGTGACCGCTGACCTCAGGACGTCGGCACCGAGAAGCGCAGTTTGTCGGCCCGCTCGTCCTGCAACAGCGCGCCGTCCACTCACCACAGGTGGGTGCTGGGCACGACGCCCTCCGGACGCGGGCTTGCCGTCACGGGTGTCGGCGAGCAGCCCGTCGACGTAGCGCTTCCAGCTCCTCGTCCGCCAGCCCCGCCACTGCCGGCCCGTACGAAGGGTACGCGTCCTCGCCATACCTTCGAGCGGCTTCGCGAACCGACAGCGTGACGGCTGGACGGGGAACGACGAGACCGGGCACGCTGGACATGTTGATCTGCCCGCGGATTCCGACAACCGGGTTTTGCCGGACTCCGCCACGCCGAGGTGTGCGCCGGCCCGGCCGTCCCCGCGAGACGTTCGGAGCTGCCGGCGCGAGCCCGCCGCGCCGGGAGGGGAGCGAAGATGGCCACGCAGGACCGCTGGGGCGTTCGCAGCCTGTACCTGTACCTCGTGTGCCTGGTCACGCTGTGATGGCCATCTTCGCGGCCGTGCACATGGTGCGGTCAGGCGTAGAGCTGGTTTATCCCGCCTCCGGCTACTACGACATGGAGCCGGGCTGGATGCGGCCCAGGAGCGGCGCCGCCGGGAAGCGGCCCGGAACTCCGACCGCCGGCAGGCGATTCTGGGGCTGGTGAGCTCCGGGACCACACTTCTGATTGCCGGACCGGTGTACGTCTACCACTGGCGGCGCGTGCAGCAGGAGGCTTTGGTGCGCCCCCGCCCGGTCGCCGCGGAACCACCGCCACCTCCCGCCGAATAGGCGCCGGGCCCGGCGGCAGTCCGGCGGGCCGCCCCCCATCCGTCGGCCGGCCGACCATGCCGGACAAGACTCGAACAGGCGTTCGATGTCTGACGTCCTCGGCACATGGCCGGCGGCATGCGTCCAGGACGTGGGCCCACCCTGTCCGAGCGGCTTGAGCGATCCGCCGCGTCGGCCGGAGTAGGCGGCCGGCACTGCTGGGTCGTGGGACTGCCCGCCGCGCCGGGGCGGTGGCCCGGCTTGCTGGTCGAGTGGCGCAAATCGTCCCGGGACGGCTGGCAGGGCCGGGTGCTGTACGCCGTCGTCGCGGGCCAGGAGGTCGTCGTCGTGCAGCAGTGGCTCGACGCCCGGCACCTGGAAGGGGCCACCCACCGCCAGGGCTGACGCTTCACCCGTACGGCGCTGAGGCCCGGCATGCACCGGGCCGACATCTATTTAGGTCGCATCAGGCGACCCTTGACCCGGAATTGAGGTGACCCATGGCGACCGCCGTATCAACCGGCCAGAAAATCGAGCCTGTGACGCGCGAGGACGTGCATGCCGTTGTCCTGAAGGCCGGAGGCGCGCGAGGCGCGCAGATCTGGGCAGATGTATGCACGGCCGCCCGGCTCTCGTCCTCGGCCGCCTCCCTCAACCGCGTGGAGCTCGAGCGCCTACTGGACGCTCTGATCGCTCTGGGCGGGCTGATCAGCATCATGGCCCGCGGCCTGCGCGTCCGGTCGACCTCGTACTACACGCTCAACCTCCTGAACAGGTGATGGACATGACTCTCGCAAGCGCAACGCTCGACGGCGACGACCCGGTGCGGGACATGGCCCGCCTGGAGGAGATCGCCGATCTCGACCTGTTCTCCCCGGAGGTCCAGGCGAAGCTGGACCGGTTCGCGCAGCTGGCTGCGGCTCGGTTCGGACTTCCCATCGGTCTGATCAGCATCGTCCTGGACGAAGCGCAGTACCTGGCCGGCAAGACCGGCGTCGGCGGCTGGATCGAGGAGGCGGAAGGCACCCCGGTGGAGTGGTCGTTCTGCGCCAACGCGGTCCGCACTCGTGAGCAGTACGTCATCGAGGACGCCGAGCATGATGAGCGGCAGTCCAGCAACCCGCTGGTCACCGAGGACGGGATCCGCAGCTACGCGGGCACCCCGCTGACCACGTGCAATGGCCACGTCATCGGCTCGTACTGCGTCATCGGCACCACGCCGCGCGACTTCTCCGCGGACGAGCTCGAGGAGCTCCGCCAGATGTCGGTGGACGTGATGACCGAGATCGAGTCACACCGCATCTCCGATCGGGCGGCCGCCTAGCCGGTGCAGTGCCGCGGGTGCCGGGCCGCCCCACCGGACGGCGCCCGCGGCGGTGCTCCATTGTTTGCCCCCGCAACATTTGGGTGACCTTGTCGTGCACGGCGCGTGAGGCCGAGCCCAGCGGGGAAACTATCCGACGTGACCGTGCGCAACAGCGGAGCTGTCGCCCTTCCGGGCGTGGACCAAACTGCGGGCCCGCGCCCTGCCGATGGGGCACCGGACGTGCTCGCCTGGCATGTCGAGGCGGCCCAACGGGCGTACGGCCGCATTCGCTACGGCTCCGAGTTCTGGATCGGGTCCGGCCGGGTGGTGCTCAACCCGGATCTCCCGCTTCCCGACTGCAACTTCGCCTCATCGATCTCAGGGACGCCGGGGAGCGCGCTGGCCACGGTCCGCCGGCTGCCGGAGATCTGGGCGGAGGCCGGACTGTCGCCTGTCACACTCGTCGACTCGCCGTCCTCCTTGCCGGAGTTGTCGGCGTTGGTGGAGGACGTGGGCTTCGTTGCCGAGGAGGAGTCCTCCGTCGTCCTGCTGGAGCGGCCGGAGGGGCTGATGGACCGAGAGCCGGGCATCCTCACCCGGCCGGTGCGCGACGGTGAGGAAGCCGCTGTCGCAGCGCTGCTGGCGGAGGTCGGTGACCACTCGGGCCATGTCGAGCGTGCGCTGCGGCGGCTGATCGGCCACCGGCTGGACGACCCGCGGGTCGTCGCCTTCGCTGCTTCTCAGCGCGACGCGCTGGCCGGCGTGGCCTTCGGATTCGCCCCGGCGGGCGGGCTCGCCCTGGTGACCGCAGTGGCGGTGCTGCCCGCGTACCGCAGACGTGGGTTCGGCCGCGCGCTGGTCAGTGCCGTCGGTAACGCCTGCAGAACGAGAGGTGCGCAGCCCGTGGCGGCGATCGTGGACGCCAGCTACCGGACGGAACGGTGGTGGGTCGATCTGGGCTTCGACACTGCGTACGAGACCGTCACATATTCCTGCCCCGCATAGCGGGTGATCCAGCAAAGACGGGGCAAATTTAAAGCGATCACTGTGATCGCTCGGTAGCAGCGCGTAGCGTTGATATCACCGGTGCAGCACACGAGATGGAGGCACACGTGGCCGACACGTTGAAGAAGGGCAGCCGGGTAACCGGGACGGACCGCGACAAGCTGGCTGGCGAGCTCCAGAAGCAGTACAACGGCGGCTCGAGCATCCGGGCGCTGGCGGAGTCGACCGGGCGTTCGTACGGATTCATCCACCGCATCCTCAGCGAGAGCGGCACCACCCTGCGCGGCCGTGGCGGTGCCACCCGCGGAAAGAAGAGCTAGCTCCCAGCGGGTCGACCCGGCGTGGCTGCGCCGGGTTGGCCGGCTGACCATGTACCGCTGAACAATGCACGGCTGAGCATCTCGGCGAATTCCGCTCAGCCGAGGGCGGCGGCAGTTGCCTTCGCGCACGCCGTTCGGGAAGTTCTCACCGCATCGGCAGCGTTACCGCGCTGTCGGGTGTCTCTTCTGGAAGCGGTGTCGCGGTGTCCATGCCGGCCAACTGGCAGACCATGCGGTCGTTCAGCCGCGATGCCAGCGTCCGGAACCAGAAGCTCGCCCCAGGAACCGGGCGGCGCATCCTGCGCTTCGCCGCCCCGTACAAGCGCGAGCTGACGCTCTTCCTCCTGCTCGTGGTGGCGGACGCGCTCGTCGTCGTCGCCACGCCGCTGCTGTTCAAAGCGATCATCGATCGCGGTGTGACCCCGCAGCGCCCCGACGTCGTGGTCGCACTCAGCCTGGTGGTCGCCGGCCTGGCGCTGGTCGAGGCGGTGCTGTCGCTGATCCAGCGCTGGTACTCGGCGCGGATCGGGGAGGGGCTGATCTACGACCTGCGTACCCAGGTCTTCGGCCACGTTCAGCGCATGCCGGTCGCCTTCTTCACCCGGACCCAGACCGGCGCCCTGATCAGCCGGCTCAACAACGACGTGATCGGCGCGCAGCAGGCCTTCACCTCCACGCTGTCCGGTGTGGTCTCCAACCTGCTCAGCCTCGTGCTCGTCGCCGCGGCCATGCTCTATCTGTCGTGGCAGATCACGTTGCTCTCGCTCGTGCTGCTGCCGATCTTCCTGATCCCGGCTCGGCTGGTGGGCAGCCGGCTTCAGGCGATCACCCGCGAGTCCATGCAGCTCAACGCCGGCATGTCCACCATGATGACCGAGCGCTTCAACGTCTCCGGTGCGTTGCTGGTGAAGCTGTTCGGCCGGCTGCCCGAGGAGTCGGCGGCCTTCGCCTCCAGCGCGGCGCGGGTGCGTGACATCGGCATCGTCTCGGCGATGTACACCAGGATCTTTCTGGTCTCGCTGACCCTGGTGGCGTCCCTCGCGACCGCGCTGGTGTACGGCGCCGGTGGGGTGCTCGCCGCCCGTGGGGACCTGGAGATCGGGACCCTGGTGGCGCTCGCCGCGCTGCTCGGACGGCTCTACGGGCCGCTGACCGCACTGTCGAACGTGCGGGTCGACGTGATGACCGCCCTGGTGAGTTTCGAGCGGGTCTTCGAGGTGCTGGATCTGCCGCCGATGATCGATGAGAAGCCGGACGCCGTGCCGCTGCCCCCGGACGCCCCCGCGACCGTCGAATTCGATCGGGTGTCGTTCCGGTACCCCACGGCGGCCGAGGTGTCGCTGGCCTCCCTCGAGTCAGTGGCGGTGCTGGACAACGCGCCGACCAGCCAGGTCCTGCATGACGTGTCGTTCCGGGCCGAGCCCGGGCAGCTGATCGCCCTGGTAGGGCCGTCCGGAGCCGGCAAGACCACGATCACTTCCTTGGTGTCCCGGCTGTACGACGTCAACCGGGGCGCCGTGCGGCTGGGTGGCTACGACGTCCGGGATCTCACGCTGGACTCGTTGCGTGCCGCCATCGGGGTGGTCACGCAGGACTCGCACATGTTCCACGAGACCATCCGCAGCAACCTGGTGTACGCACGACCGCAGGCCACGGAGGCCGAGCTGGTGCAGGCCTGCCGGTCGGCGCAGATTTGGGAGCTGATCGAGAGCCTGCCGGACGGTCTCGACACCGTGGTGGGCGACCGCGGATACCGGCTGTCGGGCGGCGAGAAGCAGCGGCTGGCGATCGCACGGCTGCTGCTCAAGGCCCCGAGGTTCGTGGTTCTCGATGAGGCGACGGCACACCTGGACTCGGAGTCGGAGGCGGCGGTCCAGCTCGCACTGCAGACGGCGCTGACCGGTAGGACGTCGCTGGTGATCGCCCACCGGCTCTCCACGATCCGTGACGCCGACCAGATCCTGGTGGTGGACGAGGGCCGGATCGTCGAGCGGGGAACGCACGAGGACCTGCTGGCACGCGAGGGCCTGTACGCCGAGCTGTACCGCACACAGTTCGAGCGTCAGGAGGCGTGGACGGACATCCCGGCGGGCGCCTGAGCGTCAACCGGCACCGCCGGCGCCGGCGGTGCCTCCCATCTCTTCCGGTGCGTCGACGAAGTTGTCCGGGTCGAGGGTGGCGGGGCGTTCGCGGTCCTGCTGGCCCGACCGCACAGCCTGAACCGTCTCGGGGTCCACGCTGACGTCGGAGCCGGCGCCCAGTGCTGCCGCGCCGCTGCCGGGCGCCCCACCGGGATCTGGCTCGGATGGCGTTGTCATGGCGGCGGACGTACCCCGTTCAGAGGACCCGTAGCGCTCCGCCGTCCACCGGGATCATCGTGCCCGTCAGGTACGAGGCCGCCGGGGACAGCACGAAGGCACCCACGCGGCCGAACTCGATCGGCTGGCCGTACCGGCGCAGCGGAATGCCGGCCTCCAGCCGTTGCCGCAGCGCCGGAGCGTCCGGCGCTCCGGCCTCCAGCTCCGTCGTGCGTCCGGTGGTGTGCCGGCCGGGCAGCAGCCCGTTCACCCGGATGCCCCGTGGGCCGACCTCCTCGGCGAGGGTCTTGGCGAACATGGCGAGCCCGGGACGGAGCCCGTTGGACACGGCGAGATTGGGGATGGGGGAGCGCACCGAGGACGACAGGACGAAGGCGATCGAACCACCCGGCTCGAGGACGTCGACGACGCTGCGGGCAATCCGAACAGCACCCAGGAAGAGGGTGTGGAACGAGCGGAGCCAATCGTCATCGGTGACCTGGGTCGCCCCTCCCACCGGTGGGCCGCCGACACTGATCAGCGCACCGTCCAGCCGCCCGTAGCTCTGCAGCGCCGCGTCGATGAGGCGTGCCGGCGTCGTGGGATCACTGTTGTCGGCCGTCACCCCGGTCGCCTTCTGGGCGCCGAGCCGGGCCACGGTCGCCTCGACGTCAGTGGCGGTGCGGCTCGACACGACGACCTTCGCTCCTTCGAGCGTCAGTACCTCGGCCGTCGCGGCGCCCAGGCCTCGCGTGCCACCCGTGACGAGAAACACGCGCTCGGTGAGACCTAGATCCATGCCAGGATCCTGCCCTGTCCCGCCGGTCGAGGCCAGGCACAACGCCAGTGGGGATGCCGGCTGGCCAACCCCGCGTGGGGGAACCCCACCGCAGTCGTGGTCTCGGCTTAGCATTGAGCCGTGACAGCACCTTCCCGACGCCGGCGTTCCGCGGCCGGCGAGGTCACGGTCCGACGCCCAGACCCGGCAGCCTGGCAGGCGGCCCTGACGCTGGCGGACGGCGACCCGCGACGTATCACCTTCGCCGAAGACGGCACCATCACGGTCCACAACCAGCCGGTGCGCTGACCGCCCGCCCACCTCCGG
>JALYNC010000104.1 GCA_030773415.1 Actinomycetota bacterium | reverse complement strand
CTGGCGGGAGCTAGCCTCCCGCCAGCCGCTGCTGCAAGCTGGTGTTCTTCGCGCGCGCGAAATCGGCCAGCTCGACCTGGAACTCGGTCATCCGCTGGAGCAGGTCGGGGTCGGCCGCGGCAAGGATCCGGACGGCGAGCAGCCCGGCGTTTCGCGCGCCGGCAACGGAGACCGTCGCCACCGGTACGCCGGCCGGCATCTGCACGATCGACAGCAGCGAATCCATGCCGTCGAGGTGACGCAAGGGCACCGGAACGCCAATCACCGGCAGCGGTGTCGCCGACGCCACCATGCCCGGCAGATGGGCCGCTCCGCCGGCGCCGGCGATGATCACCTTGAGCCCTCGTCCGGCCGCCGCCCCGGCGTAGTCGAGCATGTCGTGCGGCGTGCGGTGCGCCGATAGCACGCGCGCCTCGAAGGGGACGTCGAACTCCTGCAGGGCATCGGTGGCCGCCGACATGACGGTCCAGTCGGAGTCGCTCCCCATGATCACACCCACCAGCGGACTCACGCCGAACCTCCCCGGTTCTGCGTCGGGAGCTCGCCCCGCAGCACCGCCACAGCGCGCAGCGCCCGCTCCCGCACCTCGTCCACGTCGTCGCCCAGGGCCGTCACATGCCCGAGCTTGCGCCCGGGGCGGGACGGCTTGCCGTACAGGTGGACGCGGACGCCGGCATCCTGGCGGTACACCTGCGGCACCCTGGCCTCGACCGCCGGATCGTCACTGCCCAGCAGGTTCGCCATCACGGTCACCGCAGCGGTTGGCGCGGTCTCGCCGAGCGGCCAGCCGGCCACCGCCCGCAGATGCTGCTCGAACTGCGAGGTGCGCGACCCCTCGATGGTCCAATGCCCGGAGTTGTGCGGCCGCATCGCCAGCTCGTTGATCACCAGCTGCCCGTCCGGCTGCTCGAACAACTCGACGGCGAGCACGCCGACCACCCCCAGCTCGGTGGCCACCGTCACGGCGATCCGCTCGGCCTCGGCCGCCTGCTCGGCGGTCAGCCCGGGCGCCGGCGCCAGCACCTCCATGCAGATGCCGTTGCGCTGGACGGTCTCCACCGTCGGCCACGCCCGCACCTCGCCTGCGGAATTGCGGGCCACCACCGCCGCAACCTCGCAGCGCAGGGGCACCGCCGCCTCCGCGTACAGCGGCAGGTCCCCCACCTCGGCGAGCAGCTGCTCGAGCTCCTGCGGACCGGCCAGCAGCCAGACGCCCCGGCCGTCATAGCCCCCGCGGACCGACTTGGCCACGACCGGCCAGCCCGTCGCATCCGCGAGCTCCGCCACAGCGGCCGGCGTCGCGGCCGGCACCCATCGCGGCACGGGAAGCCCGAGCTCGGACAGCCTGCGACGCATGACGACCTTGTCCTGGGCGTGCAGCAGCGCCTCCGGACCGGGTAGCACCCTCACCCCGCGGTCGGCCAGCTGGCGCAGGTGCTCCGGGGGGACATGCTCGTGGTCGAACGTCAGCACGTCGACGGAGCTGGCGAAGCGCGACAGATCACCCAGGTCGCGGTAGTTCCCGACCTCGACGGCACCGGACACCAGGGCGGCGGAGTCGTCAGCAGCGTCGGCCAGTACCCGCATGCGAGGCCCCGGACCGATGGCGGCCTGGTGCATCATTCGGGCCAGCTGCCCAGCGCCGACGACTCCGACAACCGGTGCCTGGCCGAGGGCGTCAGCGGGGGAATTCACAGTCGTCAGGCTAATCGCCGCGGGCGCGCCGGCGGCGAGCGGGCACTCGGCCGGGCCGCCGGCCGGGCCGCCGCAACAGGCCGGCACGCTCGGCGGTACGGCTAGTGTGAGCGCCGTGAAGCGCCGACGGACGAGCCCTTCCGGTCGCCGCCTGGCGCCGGATCTGGTCAGCGTCGCCCGGGACGTGCTGTCATCCGACGAGCCTGCCGACGCACCCAAGGCCCAGGAGCGTTCCTTGACCCCGCTCGACCTGCTCCTCGTCATCTCATCGGTCAGCATCGCCGCCGTCGGTCAGGTACTGCTGCGCTACGGCATGCGCCTGGCCAGATCCGAGTCGGCGGACGGCGCGTCGCTGGCGCTTGCGGCCGCGACCTCACCGTGGGTGATCGGCGGGCTGGGAGTCTTCGGGCTGTCGGCGATGCTGTGGCTAGCCGCGCTCTCCCGGGTACCGCTGTCCATCGCGTACCCGTTCAACGCGGTGGGTTACGTGGGCATCCTGACCGCCAGCGCGCTCGTGCTGCGCGAGAACGTGCCGATGCAGACCTGGATCGGCTCGATCATCGTGGTGGTAGGGCTGCTACTGGTCGTCACGAGTACGAGCCCGCAAGGCTGATACGACGCCGCGTGGCT
>JALYNC010000103.1 GCA_030773415.1 Actinomycetota bacterium | reverse complement strand
GTGATACGAATGCATCCCGTGTCTGCCGAAGACGCGCTGCCCGAGATCGACGTCTGCGCCGAGCCCGGCGCCCCGGCGGCCGAGCTGCAGCCCATCTTCACGCTGGGCGACGTGAGCGTGCGCTACGGCGGCGTCCCGGCCGTCGAGGGGTGCTCGTTCGAGCTCTACGAGAAGGAGATCACGGCGTTCATCGGCCCGTCGGGGTGCGGCAAGTCGACGCTGATCCGCTGCCTGAACCGCATGAACGACCTGATCCCCTCGGCGAGCGTGGGCGGCCGGGTGCTCTACCACGGCGTCGACCTGTACGGCGCGGGCGTCGATCCGGTGCAGGTCCGCAAGCGCATCGGCATGGTGTTCCAGAAGCCGAACCCGTTCCCCAAGTCGATCTACGAGAACATCGCGTTCGGGCCGCGGGTGAAGGGTCACAAGAAGGGCCTCGACGACGTCGTCGAAGACGCGCTGACCCGGGCGGCGCTGTGGGACGAGGTCAAGAACAAACTCAAGCAGAGCGCTTTTGCCCTCTCCGGCGGTCAGCAGCAGCGGCTGTGCATCGCTCGGTGCATCGCCGTGCAGCCGGAGGTGATCCTGATGGACGAGCCGTGCGCGAGCCTCGACCCGATCGCCACCGCGCGCATCGAGGACCTGATGATCCAATTGAAGGAGCAGTACTCGATCATCATCGTCACGCACAACATGCAGCAGGCAGCCCGCGTCTCCGACCGCACCGCGTTCTTCACGGCGACAGTCCGGGACGACGGTGCCCGGGTCGGTGAGCTGGTCGAGTACGACCTGACTCAGAAGATCTTCCGGAACCCGTCCGAGCCGCGCACCGAGGGTTACATCACCGGTCGCTTCGGCTGAGGGTGCAGGCGGCTCCGACTGCTTGCACTCGCCGGGTGCGAGTGCTAAACCTGTGTTAGCACTCTCCTAGGCAGAGTGACAGTCAGACCTCTGAGACACCCGACCACCAAGCGCATCGGCTACAGGGCGCGGCTGGGGTCGGTGGGCGCCTGCGGCGCACCGCCGGTCCGCCGTCGCGGGCGCCGTTCCCGGCCGCATCGCTTGCAGTGGATAGCGGAAGGAAGCTTCATGGCGAAGATCATTGCCTTCGAAGAGGAGGCACGCCGCGGTCTCGAGCGGGGCATGAACCAGCTCGCCGACGCGGTCAAGGTGACGCTCGGGCCCCGTGGTCGCAACGTCGTCCTGGACAAGAAGTGGGGCGCGCCCACCATCACCAACGATGGTGTGAGCATCGCCAAGGAGATCGAGCTCGAGGACCCGTACGAGAAGATCGGTGCGGAGCTCGTCAAGGAAGTAGCCAAGAAGACCGACGACGTCGCCGGTGACGGCACCACCACCGCCACCGTGCTGGCCCAGGCGCTCGTGCGCGAGGGACTGCGCAACGTCGCGGCCGGCGCCAACCCGATGGCGCTCAAGCGCGGCATCGACGCAGCCACCGAGGCGGTCACGTCGCACCTGCTGCAGGTCGCCAAGGAGGTCGAGACCAAGGAGCAGATCGCTGCCTCCGCCTCGATCTCCGCCGCCGACAACCAGATCGGCGAGATGATCGCCGAGGCCATGGACAAGGTCGGCAAGGAAGGCGTCATCACCGTCGAGGAGAGCAACACCTTCGGCCTCGAGCTCGAGCTCACCGAGGGCATGCGCTTTGACAAGGGCTACATCTCGCCGTACTTCGTGACCGACCCCGAGCGCATGGAGACGGTTCTCGACGACCCGTACGTGCTCATCGTCGACTCGAAGATCACGTCGGTGAAGGACCTGCTCCCGCTGCTGGAGAAGGTCATGCAGTCCGGCAAGCCGCTGGCGATCATCGCCGAGGACGTCGAGGGCGAGGCCCTGGCGACCCTGGTGGTCAACAAGATCCGCGGCACGTTCCGCTCCGTCGCCGTCAAGGCCCCGGGCTTCGGTGACCGCCGCAAGGCCATGCTGGGCGACATCTCGATCCTCACCGGTGGTGAGGTGATCAGTGAGACCGTCGGCCTGAAGCTGGAGACCGCCGGTGTGGAGCTGCTCGGTTCCGCCCGCAAGGTCGTCGTCACCAAGGACGAGACGACGATCGTCGAGGGCTCGGGCGACGCCGACCAGATTGCGGGACGGGTCAACCAGATCCGCGCCGAGATCGAGAAGTCAGACTCCGACTACGACCGCGAGAAGCTCCAGGAGCGCCTCGCCAAGCTGGCCGGCGGCGTCGCCGTCATCAAGGCCGGCGCGGCGACCGAGGTCGAGCTCAAGGAGCGCAAGCACCGCATCGAGGACGCCGTTCGCAATGCGAAGGCGGCCGTCGAGGAGGGTGTGATCCCCGGTGGTGGTGTCGCGCTGCTGCAGGCTTCGATCACCGCCTTCGAGAAGCTTGACCTGACCGGTGACGAGGCCACGGGCGCCGCGATCGTGAAGCTGGCCCTCGAGGCCCCGCTGAAGCAGATCGCCATCAACGCCGGGCTCGAGGGCGGAGTCGTTGCGGAGAAGGTGCGCAACTCCCCCGCCGGTCACGGTCTGGACGCCCGCACCGGCGAGTACGTCGACATGTTCGCCAACGGCATCATCGAGCCGGCCAAGGTGACCCGCTCGGCGCTGCAGAACGCCGCGTCGATCGCCGGTCTTTTCCTAACCACCGAGGCGGTCATCGCCGACAAGCCGGAGAAGACGCCGGCCGGCGGCGGGGCCGGTGGCCCCGGTGGCATGGGAGACATGGACTTCTAAGTCCCGCTTTCGCAAGACCGTACGTCCCGAAGGGGCGGCCAGCTCCGGCTGGTCGCCCCTCTGGCGTTCTCCGGCACCGCACCGCCAGGGCTGCGGCATGGGAGTCCGTGTCGAGGCGACCGACGTCGCTGCGACCAGGAGCGACACGAATTTCGTTCCGGCCCGCGGCCGGAGTCAGGAGGATGGGCACGGTTCGCATCTCGACGCCGGAAGGAGCCGAGCGTGTCCTCCTTGGAAGAGCTCAAGTCCCGCAATCGCCCTCTGGGACATGGGAACTTCGAGCCCGCCAGCCGGCAACTCGAGCCGGTGTCACAGCGGCTGGTGGAGCAGCTCGGCGTCGGACCGGGACAGCAGATACTCGACGTCGGCGCGGGACACGGCAACTGCGCGATCGCCGCTGCCCGGGTGGCCGTGGCCGTGGCCGCGGTCGCGGCGGGGCCCGTCCTCGACAGGCCCTTGGCGCTCCCGGCTACACCGCCGGAGATCGCCGGGCCAGCTCCACGATGGCCCCGACGACGGCGTCGCCATGGAGCAGCACCGGATCGTTGTGGTCCGCGCCCGGCACCTCGATCGACCGGTGCAGTTGCCGGGCCGCCGCCGCCACCTGGCGGCTCTGCGCCGGGGGCACGATCGAGTCGGCGCTGCCGTAGACGACGGTGATCGGAGCCGTCACGCGGCGGACATGGTCGACGACGGGGTAGCGGTCGCGCAGCAGCGTGCGCACGGGCAGGAACGGATAGTGGACGCGGCCCACCGCGGCGAGATCGGCGAACGGTGACCGCAGGACCAGCCCCGCCGGCGGCTGCTCGGCCGCCAGCTCGCTGACCACTGCCGCACCCAAACTCTCCCCGAAGTACACCAGCCGACTCGGCGGGACTCCGGCGTCCTCGACGAGGAAGCGCCGCGCGGCCCGTACGTCATTGGCCAGGCCTTGTTCGCTCGGACGGCCCGCGTTGCCGGCGTAGCCGCGATAGTCGAACAACAGGACGGACAGCCCCGCCCGGTTCAGCTGACGGGCGAGGGGGGCCCGCAGCGCCCGGGAGCCCGCGTTGCCGCTGGCCACCAGGACGGCCGGCGCGTCTGGAGGCCCGGCCCGGAAGTACCAGGCCTCCAGGTGCAGCTCGTCGGCCGTGGCAAGGACCACGTTCCGGCCCCCGGGGATGACGGAGTCGGCCGTCGGCGCGGGGCTCTGTGTCGGCAGGTAGATCAGACGGCGCTGGAACACCCACAGCGTCGCGAGTGCGAGGGACATGACCGCCAGGATCATCGCCAGAACCATCGCCGAACGTGGCACCCATCGATCATGCGGCATGCGATCGGCATCGTCTGCTCCGGGGGCCCTGCTGCGTCGGCTCGAAGCGCAGGCGGCGGCCGGATCAGGCCTCGGGTTGATTCACCACGTTCCGCAGTCGGGACACGGCGCCGTCGAGCTGACCCGGCGTCAGGAGGCGGGGAACTCCGCTGCGCGCAGGCGTGTCCCGAGATCACGGGGGGCTGAGGGCGCTTGCGCCAGCATCGCCCCTCGCACCGATCCGACAAGTTCGTCCGGGCAACCGAAAGCCCGCAGGCGCACGTGCCGCCCGTCATAGACGTCCAGCGACACGGTCCACACGCCGGACCGGCGGCCGGCCGGGCCCTGGCTCGCCCGCGCGACATGGACGGCGGTGCCCGGAATCGCGTATCGCCGCACCCAGAGGAAGCCCCGGCGGAAGTGGATCGACTGCCGCTGTTCGTCGACCGACAGTGACGTCCATTGCCCGTTGAGCAATACGAACAGCATGATCGGAGCGGCAAGCAGGATGACTACGGCCATGCCGGGGCGCCACTGCTGCGCAAGCAGCACTGCCGCGAAGGCGGTGGCGACTCCGGCGATGCCGGTCACCACGAGCAGCTTCACAGAGCTCCTGCCGTGCGGCCGGCGCTCGAACATTCCGGCGTACGCCGGAAAGTAGTGGTCGACCGCCTCGGACAACCGCTTCAACGTGGCCGTCGGAAACAGCAGGTTCGCGTTCACCGTGCTGCCCGCTTCGCGGGCCACAAGGCTCAGCCGCCCGTAACCCATGGCCAGCATCAGGGGATTCTGCTCGACGATGAGCCCGCGAACCGAAGACTGCTGCACGGTGCGGCTTTCCCGCGACATGTAGCCACCGGTGATGGTGAACACTCCCGGGGCCGACCGCACCTGGAAGGAGCGGTACCGCAGCCACGCGACAACGGATCCGTATGTGATGGCCGCGGGAATCAGCGTAAGCAGTGCCGCGAGAAGGAGCCACGCCGGAGGCGGCCCCTCCACCACCCGAAGCAGGTCCGGCTCGGGAAGAGGCAGGTACCTGGACGCTTCCGAGTAGGCGCCGAAGGCGAACGGCACAACGAGAAAGACCTGCCCGTACGTTATGGACACCATCAGGTAGTCGACGGGCCGCATCCGGTAGATCAGGTCGCCGGCCATGTCCGCGGGAGCGGCGGGCGACGGCTCGTCCGGTAAGCCCACCTGCGGCCCATTGGGCACAGAAGCTGGCGCATCAGCCGCCTGCTGCGGTACCGCCTGCCGGCTGTGCTCGCTGACGGAGGCGGCGATCCGATCCGCTACGTCGTCCGGAACCGCCTCGAGGGTCAGGCGTTGGCGCTTGCCCTGGGAGCCGATGCCGATCTGCACCAAGGCGCATTTCAGTCGCGCATGCAGCAGCGAGCGGGATACCTGGACCGCGGCCACCTCGTGCCAGGCGACGTGCACCTCGTCCCGCACGAAGCCGCCGGTGGACAGGCGAATGCCGGTGTCCGTCAGCTGGTACCGGGTGTACCACCAGTCGTAGCCGATGGAGATGATCCGGGCCAGCGTGTATGCCGCGAACAGGATGTCCCAGCCGAGAACCATGTCGCCGTCGAACCGGTGCCGACTGGCCCACCACAGGAACAGAGCGGGCAGATAGCTGCGACCGACCGAGACGGTGCGAATGGCGAGCATCGCCGGGCTGTTCCTATGCATGCGCCCGTTCCGTCGCCTCTCTCGCGCTGTTGACGAGGACTTGCACCTCCTCGACAGCGTGCGATTCCAGCGGTCCCAGCGCATGGGTTCCGGCGATGGTGCCCAACTGCACGTCGTACAGCCCGAACCGCCGCAACAGCGGCCCCTGGCTGGTCTCCACGTACAGGATGTGATGCAGCGGCAGAACCGTCCGCCGCACAAATGCGCGCCCCCGCGAGATCGCCAGCGAGTCCGCCAGCACGGCGTACCGGTAGTAGCGGTACCGGGCGGGCACCAGCACCGCCGCCTCTACGATGGTGATCGCAGCGATGAAGGTGAGAACTGCCGGTTCCCACTCTCGCCACTCGGAAGGCACAAACGGCAGGCGGAGCACTCCGGCCGCCACGGCCGCGAACACCACGCCGCCGGCAGCGTTCTGGAGGTGCCACACCCGATGTACCGCCGGGGTGAGGCGGCGGGGGTGGTCGCCGGGCGCCGATGGCAGGGCGGCGGTGAGGTCTGCCATGAGGGCCGTCAGACCGTCTTCCCATGACGACCCGCAGAGCTCGCCGAACTATCACATGTGCTCATCGTGCGGTCCCTTCGGCCTTGCGGGCTTCGGCGGCAGAGTCCGGCTTCGCGGCCCCCAGCGTGCAGTCGGCCGAGGCCTGCTGCTGGCAACGTACTCCCCGGCTGCAGGGGCCGGTTCAGGTTCGACGTGGGTGCCGCCGCCGCTTCCGGCTGGGAAAAGAGCTGCAGGCCCGGGTCTGGCGACCGGACCTGCAACTGAGGTGTTCTCTTGTCAGCGGACGGTGCTCGTCCCGCTGGCCCGCGTCAGAGGGATCCCTTGAACAGCAGCCGGTTGGGCGTGCCCGACGGGTTGCCGGAGATGACGCCCGACGTAGCGTTGCTGACGATCCATCTGTTCACCGCGGATGACGACTTGTCCCCGGAGGCCTTGTACAACGCCATCAGGCCGGCAACGTGTGGGCTCGCCATCGACGTACCGCTCAAGGTCTGCTTGCCGGAGTTGAGCCATGTCGAGGTGATGCCGACTCCAGGCGCGTACAGCTCCACGCAGCTACCCACGTTGGAGAATCCGGCCCGGCCGTCGGTCTTGTTGGACGCCGCGACGGTCAGCACGCCGCTCGCCGACGCCGGCGAGGAGTTGCAGGCGTCGGCTCCGTAATCGTTTCCGGCAGCCACGGCCACCGAGACCCCCGATGAGGCGAGCGCGCTGACCGCCGTGTTCAGTGCCGAGGAGTAGCCGCCCCCGAGCGAGATGTTGGCAACTGCTGGCTTGCTCGCGCGGGCGCGCACCCAGTCGACGCCGGCGATCACCCCGGAGTTGCTGCCGCTGCCGGCGCAGTCGAGAACACGCACACCCAGAAGCGTGACCTGCTTGGCCACGCCGAAGGTCCTGCCCCCGATGGTGCCGGCGACATGGGTCCCGTGACCGTTGCAGTCCTGGCCGTTGCCCCCGAATGCGTCGTAGACATTTTTGGCCCGTCCACCGAAATTGGGGTGACCGGTCGCGATGCCGGTGTCGATGACGTAGGCAGCCACGTTCCCCGCTGTGGCCGTGTACGTGTAACTGCCGGACAGCGGCAGCCGGCGCTGGTCCACCCGGTCGAGCCCGTACAGTCCGCCGCCTGCGGCAACGGTCTGCGTGGCGAAGGGCTCGAGGTCAGCGCTCACCGTCGCGACCTGGTCCTGCTCGATGCTGCGGACCTGTGGTGATCGCTGCAGCGCTTTCAGCTGTCCTTCGTTCAGTGTGGCCGCGAAGCCGGTAAGGGCCGCCGAGTAGACGAAACGGGGAGACGCCTGCAACGACCGGGCGAATCCAAGCGGCTCGACGCCGTCGGCAAGGGTGACGATGTACGCGCCCGGAATCGGGCGGCCGGACGCGGCTACCACCTCGTGGAGGGGGTCGGCGGCGGCGTGTGCCGCGGTGCCGCCTCCTGCGAGTGCGCCGACTCCGGCGAGGACGCTTGCCAGTGAGGCCAGCAGGCCGGTGCGAACCATGGCGGAACTCCGATTGGGGTGAGGTGGTCGAACCGCGGGAAGCGGGATGGCAGAACTATGTCCGTGCGGGGCATATCGGCGGCCCGGCCCCGGACTTGAATCGGTGGGCGGTTTCAACGGGTGAACGCACCACGATGATCACTTCGTGGTGGAGGCAGGCGTGCATGCATACGGACTCACGGCCGACCAGCAAGACCAGCTTTGGCAGCGGTGGCAGGAAGGGGAAGCGCTCCCCAGCGTCGCCCGGCAGCTGGGGGCGCCGGTGCAGCAAGTGCGCCGCTACGTCCCCCAGACCGGCGGGGTGAGGCCGCGTCCGGTGGGCCGCTCAACACGACACCTGTCGCTGCAGGAACGCGAGGAGGTCTCTCGCGGACTCGCCGCGGGCTGGAGCATGCGGCGGATCGCCGCCCAGCTCGGCCGGCATCCTTCAACCGTGTCGCGGGAGGTTGCCCGCAACGGCGGCCGCGACGCCTACCGTGCCCACGACGCAGACATCGCCGGATATGAGCGGGCGAAGCCACCGAAGGTCGGCAAGCTGCGCAGCCGCGACCGGCTGCTCGCGGCGGTGTCCACGGGCTGGAGCGGGAGTGGTCCCTGCAGCAGATCAGCCACCGGCTGCGCATCAACCACCCCGGCGACGTCTTGATGCCGGATCAGCCACGAGGCGATCTACCTCAGCCTCTTCGTCCCGCACCACGCCCCGCTCCCACGGCGCCTGACACGGCAACTACGAACTGGGCGGGCAATGCGCTACCCGAAGGTCGCCCGGCAGCCCAGCGGCCGCGGGGTCCTCAAGAACATGATCTCGTGGCGTGAGCGGCCCGCCGAGGTCGAGGACCGGGCCGTGCCCGGGCACTGGGAGGGCGATCTCGTCGCCGGCCAGCGACCCTCGGCAGTCGCGACCCTCGTCGAGCGCAGCAGCAGGTACACCGTCCTGGTCGCCCTGCCTGGTCTCAAGGCCGACGACGTTCAGCCCGCCCTCGCTGGCGCCCTCATCGCGGTACCGGGGCACCTGCGCCGGTCCCTGACCTGGGACCGCGGTAAGGAGATGGCCCACCACGCCCGCCTCGACCTCCGCCGCCACGACCAGGCGGCCCTGTACGAAGAGCCATGACCGTGTCCACGAGCGGAGCCTGAGCCGTGGCTCGGGCTGATCTTCCAGCGGGGCGCAGGAGCCTGGCATTGCGGAAGATGGCGAAACCGAACAACGGCGATTACGAGCGAAGGCCGAGGTACATCGCCAGGCTCAGGCAGCCACAGCCGCAGCCGCAGCTGGAGTTCGTCATCGACGGCATCTCACTGCAACGGTTGCTGCAAGACCTCAAGGGTGCCCGAGCCCGAGACCTACGGCTTCCCCGACCCCTTCCAGTACACGAGCGTCGCCGACCTGGCTCACCCCGGCTACGCCGCAGGAGACCTGAGACGCCTCACCGGTGACCTGCCTCGCGACGACGAGTCCTGGCCGTTAGAGCCCGGCCGGCTACCCCTGTACGTCTGCCCCATCGACGGCGACCTCGCCTGCGGCGCCGTCACGGTCGCCGTCACCCACGGCCGGAACGAGACCACGTGGAGCGACTTCCGACTCGAGGACGGGTACACCGACGACGAGATCGGGCTGGACCTCTCAGCGCTCGGCCCCCTCGCCTTCCCCCGCGCCGCCTACCGCGAAGCCCTGCTCGAACCCGTCGGCGTCTCGACGCCCTCGACGCCCTCGACGCCAACGATCGAGCGGCCGAGCTCGAGTACCGGGGCCGCGCCCCACGCGGACTCTGGAAACGGCTTCGCCAGCACTGAGCCAGGAGCCTCCTCACAACTACCGTTGCCCGCAGGTGGTGCGTTGACCCCTTGAGCCCGCCGTGCGACCCGGCCTGCGGGAGCGCGACAACGGCCGCGACAGCTCTGCAACTCCTTGCCGCCGGCCTTATTTGTGTGCCGCTCAGTCACCCGCCGGCACGTCATCGGCGTCGACGATGGCGTACGCGTACCCCTGCTCGGCCAGGAAGCGCTGGCGGTGGGCGGCATACTCCTGGTCGAGGGTGTCCCGCGCGACGACCGAGTAGAACCGCGCCCCACCGCCGTCGGCCTTGGGCCGCAGCAGCCGGCCGAGCCGCTGCGCCTCCTCCTGCCGGGAGCCGAACGTGCCCGACACCTGGATCGCCACCGAGGCCTCGGGGAGGTCGATGGAGAAGTTCGCCACCTTCGAGACGA